>JAUSQH010000478.1 GCA_030652895.1 Alphaproteobacteria bacterium | reverse complement strand
TTCAGCGCTTGGAGTAGGCGCGCTTTTTCTGGCGTCGCACAATATGTTTCTTGTCATCATATGGGTGGGGATAACTTATTTGATCTGGCTTGGGGCAGGAATGCTGTTTTCATCGACAGGCCAGCTTGCAGCGCTGCAAGTCGAACGGGCGCGGCTTGGCAAGGTGTATCGCGGCGGGCTTGTGCTGCAACTGGCAAACGCCAAAAACCTGATCGCTTTTCTGGTCATATTCCCACCTTTCATCGACCCGGGCGGAAACGTGCCGCTGCAATTTTTAATTCTTGGCGTCACCAGCGTTGTTATTGAAATCCCTGCGCTGGCGCTGTTTGGTGCGCTGGGAAATGGAATGCACAAGCGGCTGCGCGCTTCACACGCAATCGTATGGATAGAGCGCAGCGCAGGCGCGGCGCTAATGGCGTTGGGCGCGAGCCTGGCGTTTGTGCGGCGTACAGACTAATCCCTCACGCCCGGTGCAGCCGCACCGGCAGTGCCGAATAGCCACGTACGAAACTGGAAAATACCCGCTCTGGTTCACCCACCACTTCCACTTTATGGAAGCGCTTGAGAATTTCCTCCCAGACGATGCGCAACTGCATTTCCGCCAGCCGGTTTCCGACGCAGCGGTGAATGCCGAAGCCGAACGACAGATGCTGGCGGGGCCGTGCGCGGTCGATAATAAAGGCGTTGGGGGTTTCGATGGCGGATTCATCACGATTGCCCGAGACATACCACATCAGAACCTTGTCGCCTTTTTTGATATTTTGGCCGCCCAACACGGTGTCCTGCAAAGCAGTGCGGCGCATATAGGATAACGGAGTCTGCCAGCGGATGATTTCCGGCACCATGCTTTCAATCAACGCCGGATTTTCGCGCAGCTTCTGATATTGATCCGGATTCTGATTAAGCGCCAGTACGCCACCACTAATCGAGTTGCGGGTGGTGTCGTTGCCGCCAACAATCAGCAAAATGACGTTCCCCAAAAACTCCATGGGCGGCATATTCCGCGTCGCATCGGAATGCGCCAGCATGGAAATCAGATCACTGCCGGGCGCCGGATTATTCACCCGCTGGTTCCACAAATTTGTGAAATAAGCGGCGCACTCATAAAGCTCCGCCCGGCGCGCCTCTTCTGAATCTACGATGCCGGAATTCAGGTCCGCCGTCGCCACGTCTGACCAGCGGGTCAGTTTGCGCCGGTCTTCCCAGGGGAAATCAAACAATGTCGCCAGCATCTGGGTGGTCAGTTCGATGGAAACCTTGTCCACCCAGTTAAACGTCTCGCCGATGGGAAGCGCATCCAGAATTTCGCCTGCGCGTTCACGAATAACGCCTTCTAACCTGGCCAGATTGGCCGGGGCGACAATCGGGCTAACCGTCTTGCGCTGTTCATCATGCTTGGGCGGGTCCATGGCGATGAACATCGGCAACCGGAAATCTTCATCCGGGTCACGCAAGGTGATGGTTGGTTCCGAGGAGTAAATTTCGTGATTGGTGTCAACCGTCACGATGTCGTTATATCTGGTGACCGACCAATAGGGGCCAAACTCGCTATCCGCGCAATAATGCACCGGCGCCTCGGCGCGCAGGCGTTCAAAATACGGCCAGTGAACGTCATTTTGGTACAAATGCCCCTGGCTTACGTCGATTTTTTCGAGCGGCATGGCATAGGCTTCTTCGCGGGCGTCCAGGACTGTTTTGGGGGAAGGATTGGACATAAATTTATTCCTTGTCAGGGCTGAGGCTGCCACACGTCAGGCCGCCACACCTAGCATGCAGTCTAGCGATGCCAGGACAGTTTTTCAACGATGGTGAATTGCCGTCCTGCATTCATGGTAAAACGTAATTGCTTTTGCAGGTCCGTGCTCGCACATTACATTCTCTCGAAACAAATTTGTCTTTTGAGGTCATATTCAGATGAAATTGCCGCAGCCGATACGGGCGTGTGTAAAGCGGGGCCAAATAGCCACGCTGGCGCTGCTGGCGCTGCTGGCGCCCGCACCCGTCGTTGCGGGCGAAACTCGTGTGGCGGTAGCGGCGAATTTCATGGCTGCAGCGCGCGAAATTGCAGACAGTTTTCAGGAAAAAACCGGCCACACCGTTAATCTCAGCTCCGGTTCGTCGGGTCAGCTTTATGTCCAGATAACCCAGGGCGCGCCGTTTGAAATTTTTCTGTCGGCGGATACTGTGCGTCCTCAACTGGCTGAAACGGATGGGCTGGCGGTACATGGCAGCCGCTTTACCTACGCCATCGGGAAACTGGTTTTATGGAGTGCAGCTCCCGATCGGGTTGATGGGCAAGGCATGGTGTTGCATCAGGGTAATTTCACGCATCTCGCTATCGCCAATCCGAATACGGCGCCTTATGGGGCGGCGGCGATTGAAAGTCTCAATGCGCTGGGGCTTTACGAACAGATCGCGCCCAAATTAGTGCAGGGCGAAAGCATCACGCAAGCCTTTCAGTTTGCCGCCAGCGGCAATGCGGAGCTTGGCTTTGTTGCGCTGTCCCAATTAACCGGCCAAACGGGCGGATCGCGCTGGATCGTGCCGGAAAATCTGTACACCCCCATTTTGCAGGATGCGGTGTTGCTGAAGAGAGGCGGGGAGAATAAGATCGCGGTAGATTTTTTCGCGTTTCTGAAAAGCCCGCAAGCCGTCGCCATCATCACGCGGCACGGATATTCAACAGCACCGGGGACGTAACGGAACATGTGGCAGGCGGTCTGGCTTACCCTGCAGCTCGCGGCGCTTACAACGCTTATCCTTGTGGTGCTGGGGGTGCCGCTGGCCTGGTGGCTGGCGCGTTCCAGAAGCTGGTGGGTGGAGCCGGTGGCGGCGCTGGTGGCGTTGCCGGTGGTGCTGCCGCCTACGGTGCTGGGGTTTTATCTTCTGGTTGCGATGGGGCCCAATGGCCCGCTTGCGCCGCTGTTGCAGATGTTTGGCATGCGCACCCTGGCGTTCAGTTTTGAAGGACTGGTAATTGGATCGGTGGTCTATTCGCTGCCCTTCATGGTGCAGCCGGTGCGCAATGCGTTTCTGGCTGTTGGCGAGGGGCCGCTGGAAGTGGCGGCGACGTTGCGCGCCTCGCCGCTGGAT
>JAUSQH010000475.1 GCA_030652895.1 Alphaproteobacteria bacterium | reverse complement strand
AACTCACAGTTCGCCGGGATTACCCACCGCGGCCGAGCCATGCTGGCGCTGGCGGGTTATTACCGGTACCGAACTGAACCGGCACAAGGCGCAATCGCGCGGCTATGGGCGTTTGCAGGCGAAGCGGCTGAAAACGCCAGAATTCTGGGGCTGGCCTTGCGTCTCGCACACACGATTTCGGGTGGAACGGGCGGCATTTTGCAGAATTGCAGCTTGCAGATGCGGCCCGGGGAATTGTGTTTGCTTATGCCGGGTGAATATAAGGATCTCGTAGGAGAGGTGCTTATTAAGCGCCTGCGTCAGTTGGCTCAGGCTCTGGGCCGCAAGCCGCGTTTGGTAGTCGCTTAAAAAAACAACCGAAAATCTTAAGCAATTCTAATAAAGCGTAGACATTCGGTTGCTTTCGGGGCGGTTCTTTGGCATGTTGCGCCCCGGCTTTGGGGGGCGGTCGACGATTACCGGCGGCTATAGTTCCAGACATTAATTCTTAGAGGGAAGCTTCATGAGCACCGTACTTGAGCTCGTTATTGGCTGCGGCCTATTGGCGGTAGTTTACGGCATTGTCACCAGCCGTTCGATATTGTCGGCAAGTCCTGGCAATGAACGGATGCAGGAAATCGCCGCGGCAATTCAGGAAGGCGCCAGCGCCTATCTGAACCGCCAATACACCACCATCGCCATCGTCGGCGCAGTGATTTTTGCGCTGGTCTGGTACCTGCTGGGTCAACTTGTGGCGATCGGCTTTGTGGTCGGCGCGGTGCTTTCGGGCGCAGCAGGTTTCATCGGCATGTTGATTTCCGTGCGGGCCAATGTGCGCACGACGCAGGCCTCCAGCGAAAGTCTGGCTTCCGGTCTTAGCATGGCATTCCGTTCAGGCGCTGTTACCGGCATGCTGGTGGCGGGTCTTGCTCTGCTGGCGGTGGCGGTTTATTACGCCATTCTAACCGGCCCGCTTGGCTTTCAGCCGGGTGACCGCCTCGTTATCGACGCGCTGGTGGCTTTGGGCTTTGGCGCGTCCCTGATTTCGATTTTTGCCCGTCTCGGCGGTGGCATTTTTACCAAAGGCGCTGACGTTGGCGGCGATCTGGTGGGCAAGGTTGAAGCCGGCATTCCCGAAGATGACCCCCGCAATCCGGCCACCATTGCCGACAATGTGGGCGACAATGTGGGCGACTGCGCCGGGATGGCCGCCGATCTGTTCGAGACCTATGCCGTGACTGTGGTCGCGACCATGGTTCTGGCCTCGATCTTTTTTGATGGTGTGCTTGAGCAGCAACTGATGCTGCTGCCACTGGCAATTGGCGGCGTGTGCATTATTACGTCGATTATCGGTACGTATTTCGTGCGTCTGGGATCGAACAACTCGATTATGGGTGCGCTGTATAAAGGCTTTATCGCTTCATCGGTGCTGTCGCTCCTCGCGCTCTATCCCGTGATATCTCACGTGCTTGGCATGGATACTGAAATGGTGGTGCGGGGCCTGGCCTTTACCGGCATGGATCTGTTCTGGTGTGGGGTGACTGGCTTGGCGGTGACCGGCTTGCTGATCTGGATCACCGAATATTATACCGGCACCAATTTTCGCCCGGTGCAGAGCATTGCGCAAGCCTCCGTTACCGGCCATGGCACCAACGTCATTCAGGGGCTGGCCGTATCGATGGAAGCGACTGCGATGCCCGCGCTGGTAATCGTCGCGGGCATTATTGTCACCTACACACTGGCGGGTCTCTTTGGTATTGCCATTGCGGTGACGACCATGCTGGCGCTGGCTGGCATGGTGGTGGCGCTCGACGCATTCGGTCCAGTTACGGACAATGCGGGCGGCATTGCTGAAATGGCGCAGCTTGACGATAGTGTGCGCAAGACCACCGATGCATTGGACGCGGTGGGTAACACCACGAAAGCCGTGACCAAGGGATATGCAATCGGTTCGGCGGGTCTGGGCGCGCTGGTTCTGTTCGCAGCCTATACGGAAGATCTCAGATACTTCATCGCCAATCCGGACCTGTTCCCGTCCTTTGAGGGTGTGATTCTGGATTTCTCGCTTGGCAATCCATATGTTGTGGTCGGCTTGTTCATCGGCGGCCTGTTGCCCTATCTGTTTGCTTCGATGGGGATGATGGCGGTCGGGCGTGCGGCGGGTTCAATCGTTGAAGAAGTGCGCCGCCAGTTCCGTGAAATGCCTGGTATTATGAAGGGCACGCAAAAGCCGGATTATTCCGCCGCGGTAGATATGCTTACAAAAGCCGCGATCAAGGAAATGATCATCCCGTCACTACTGCCCGTTCTGTCGCCAATCGTGCTGTATTATGTGGTCAGCATGATTGCAGGGCAGGGTGCGGCGCTATCGGCCTTGGGTGCGATGCTGATGGGGGTGATTGTGACAGGCCTGTTCCTGGCCCTGTCCATGACCTCTGGCGGTGGCGCATGGGACAACGCCAAGAAGTACATCGAAGACGGCCACCACGGCGGCAAGGGCTCCGAAGCTCATAAAGCTGCCATTACCGGCGACACCGTGGGGGATCCTTACAAGGATACGGCGGGGCCGGCTATCAATCCGATGATCAAGATTACCAATATCGTGGCCCTGTTGCTTCTGGCGGTCCTGGCACACGGTTAATCTGTAAAACATAAAAAAGGCCGCTCATCCTGGCGGCCTTTTTTTGTTGCTGAAACTCTGCACCTATTTCTAGCCGCCGCCGCCTCCCGGACCCTGTTGGGTCCCGCTGCCCGAAAAGCGGCCAAAATTCCCGAACATCTGTTCGAGGAAGGTGAGTTCTTTACCCTTGGTGGGGGTCTCGCGGCCGACTAGATGCACAGGACGGCCGTCCGCCATAGTATAGCGGCGTGTGGCGGCGACATTGCCTTTCTCGTCAAACTCGACTGCAACGATGTTGCGCTCCAGGATTTTGGGATCCAGAAAGGCCAGGCGCTCCTGCCTCGTGGAAATATAAAACCACACGTCGGTATCGAAGGTCGCGATAGCGGAAGGGGTCCCCAGTGTATCCGATACGGACTCCTGATTATCCACTCCCTCCTTCACGGCAGCGAGTGATTCTTCGTCGATCACATGGCCACGCTGTTCCAGCGTCGGACTGCAGGCCGTCAGGATGCCCGCAAGTATTACCGCCTGGGTAAAATGGCTAAATCTGTTCTGGCGCGGCGCGGCGCCGGATTTCTGTCTTGGTGTTTTCATGGAGGTTGACGTACCTTGCGGCGCAAATAAGTGCAAGAGAACTGATCTCACGGGCTGTAAAATGATGATCCTATCACGAATTTTTGGGCGAAAAAAAGATGACGCCACTGCCCATGAGCTATATGTCGCTCTGGCGGGACAGGCACGGCAGCCGGTATTCTATCGCGAAGGGGGTGTGCCGGATACGCTTGATGGGCGCTTTGACCTGCTGAGCTTGCATTTGTTTTTGGTGTTACGCCGGTTGAGCGGCAAGCAGGCCAGCGCTGCTGAGACGGGTTTGGCCCAACAGGTGTTTGACGTGATGTTCGGCGATATGGACCGCAATCTGCGGGAGATGGGGGTCGGCGATCTTACGGTCGGAAAAAGGGTTCGCACCATGAGCGAGGCCTTTTATGGCCGGGTGGAGGCCTATGAAACGGGCCTGCAGGCGTCAGATGATGACGCCATTCTGATGGCGGCGCTGGAACGCAATTTGTACCGTGGAGAAGCGCCCGGCCCCCTTCAACTGGCGCGCATGGCCACCTATATGCGAGATGTAGCGGCACTGCTGGCGCAGCAGGTCAGCGACGATTTTCTCGTGGGTAAGCTGGTTTTTTGCGCCGCGCCAGAGTTTAACTGACAAGGAAGGAAAGCATGACCGCGCCAGCAGAACCGGCCCTGCCACTTGATATCGTCTTTAATATCGAAAGACTTGGGGCAACGCCATCACACGTTGTTACCAGGGCTGATGTGGCCACATGCAAAGCCATCGCCGAATATCTCGGTGTTGAGCGTGTTGAAAACTTCCACGCGGAACTGGCCCTGCGGCGCTGGCGTAAGCATGGGGCAGTGGTCGAAGGCGATGTTGGCGCAGATATCGTGCAGCAATGCGTGGTGACGCTGGAGCCTGTTCATACGCATGTTTCGGAATCTGTTAACGCGCGCTTTCTGCCGGAAACAACAGCTCGGTCCGGCAAAAATAAAGACGAAGAAGTTTGGATTGATCCGCTGGCCGATGATCCGCCCGAGTCGTTTGACGGGCGTGACATCAACCTCGGTGCGCTGATCCTGGAGCATCTGGCTTTGGGGATTGATCCCTATCCGCGCGCTCCGGGCGCAGCTCTGCCCGAATCCGCAAGGTTCCTGGCAACTGGACCCGAAAAGCGGGCAAGCCCGTTTCAGGTGCTGGCAAAGTTACGCGACAAATCTGACACTTAACGTAAGCAGCGTAAAGTGTCAGTCTTCCTGTTCGGGAAGAACCTGGCGGCCGCGATACTTGCCGGACTTCAGGTCGATATGGTGCGGACGCACCAGTTCGCCCGAATCCTTGCTTTCCTGATAGACCGAACGGGGGATAGTATCGTGTGAACGGCGCATGCCACGTTTGGAAGGCGTGGTTTTTCTCTTGGGAACTGCCATATTCGTGGCCCTTAATGCAGGTAAATGAATGCCCATGGGGCGCCGATTGACGACGCTCCAGAAGGGGCGCAAACTAGTCTGCCTCGTGAATTCTGTCAAGTACAGGTATGCCCGTGCGTTCGGGGAACTGTAGAATGAGTTCATTAATCCAGAAGAATAGATTTGCTTGGATTTAGCCGATTTTTTTGGCTATGCAGGGGCAGGGAATGCAACAAAAACGACATAATTCCCGCTCTGGTCACGGTGTAATGCAAGCGAAAGACGCACAAGTTGGCGCTGACTGACAAAAATATTCTAACTATTTCGCTGGACGCGATGGGGGGGGATACCGCCCCTGAGATGGTTCTGGACGGGGCGGCCATCATCTGTTCACAGGACCTTGGAGTGCGCTTTGTGCTGTTCGGCGATGCGCAGCGCTTGTCGCCCCTGATTGCCCAGCGCCCGGGTCTGGCGGGGCGCTGTGAGTTGCGCCATACGTATGACGTGGTAACCGCGGATGACAAGCCAAGCCAGATTGTGCGCCGCGGCCGTGGTACCAGCATGTGGAAAGCCATCGCAATGGTGAAGGAGAGAGAGGCGGCAGTGGCTATCTCGGCGGGTAATACGGGCGCGCTGATGGCGATGTCGGTCCTGCAGCTGCGAACCATGGAGGGGATATACCGTCCCGCCATTGCGTCAACCTGGCCGGGACCCGAGCAAAAGAAAGTCGTTCTGGACCTGGGCGCCAATCTGGAATGCGACGAAGACAGTCTGGTGCAATTCGCCATGATGGGGGCGGCTTTCGCACGGGCAGTTCTCAATATCGGGCGTCCTCGGGTCGGCCTTTTGAACGTGGGCGAGGAAGAACAGAAGGGACATGAATATGTCCGCACCGCCGCGCGCAAACTGCGGCTGGCCCCACAGGACGATATGAACTTCATTGGTTTTGTCGAAGGCACTGATTTGGGTGCAGACACTGTGGACGTTATTGTCACCGACGGGTTCACCGGAAATGTAGCGCTAAAAACCGGCGAAGGCAGCGCCAAGCTGATTTTTCAGGTCCTGGGCGACGCGTTGCGAGGATCGATATTGTCAAAGCTTGCCTACGTGTTGGCGCGAGGCGCATTTCGCATTCTGCGCGACAAGTTTGATCCCAGAGGTCTGAATGGGGGGGTGTTCCTGGGGTTGAATGGTTTGGTGATCAAAAGCCATGGCGGGACCGATGGCGTCGGCTTTGCCCACGCCATCCAGACCGGTATTGATTTGGCGCGTGGAAATCTGGTTTCCCGTATTGCTTCAGATCTTAAGAAGCTTGACGAAAACCTTGAGATAACAGCTGATAGTAAAACGGAAAAATCTGTCAATTCTAGTGCCGGCGTGGAGGTAAAAGTAAGGTGAGCGCAATCAGATCGGTTATATGTGGCGCTGGCGGTTATTTGCCCGAACGCATCCTGAGCAACGACGAACTGGCCAAAATGGTGGACACCAGTGATGACTGGATCGTGGAACGATCTGGTATTCGTGAACGCCACATTGCTGCAGATGGCGAAATGACGTCTGATCTGGCGCTGGCGGCCGCCCGGCGCGCCTTGGCCAATGCGGGAACGGAGGCGTCGGAGGTGGACCTGGTCGTGCTCGCGACCGCGACGCCGGACCAGACCTTTCCGGCCACAGCAACGAAAGTTCAGGCCGCCCTTGGGATAACCCGCGGGGCGGCTTTTGACATTCAGGCGGTCTGCACCGGCTTTGTCTATGCGCTGGCGATCGCGGATAATTTTATCACGGCGGGCCAGTTCAAGTGCGCGCTGGTGATCGGTGCTGAAACTTTTTCGCGTATTCTTGATTGGCAGGATCGCGGCACCTGTGTGCTGTTTGGCGATGGTGCGGGCGCGGTGGTTATCAAGGCCGGCCCTTCCACCGGCGCATTGAGTGACCGCGGGATTCTCACCACGCATTTATATGCAGACGGGCGCCATCATGATTTGCTGTATGTGGATGGCGGGCCATCCTCGACGGGCACCACGGGACATCTGCGCATGAATGGCCGCGAAGTCTTCAAACATGCGGTCACCAATATGTCGGATGCGGTGAACGAGGCGCTGTCCGCCACCGGCCTGAGTGCTGGCGATATAGACTGGATCGTACCGCATCAGGCGAACAAGCGAATCATCGATGCGACCGCAAAAAAGTTGGGAATTCCACCGGAAAAGGTCGTACAAACGGTTGGCCTGCATGGCAATACGTCTGCAGCGTCGATCCCGCTGGCGTTAAGCTGTGCGGTTGGCGATGGCCGCATCAAAAAAGGTAATCTGGTACTGATGGAAGGGATGGGCGGCGGCTTTACCTGGGGGTCGGCGCTGGTGCGCTGGTAGAGATTCGATTTCACTTAAACATCTGCTTCTATCTATTTGACAAAAAGCTTTTAATCGGCGCAAGATGCTTTCTGCATGTTGGTAAATCAGGGTAATGCGGTTCATCTCCCTACGCCTAGGCGTAGGGGGGTACATGATGGGGGAAACCATGGGAACAGTAACCCGTGCGCAACTTAGCGAGGCCGTTCACAAGGAAGTTGGACTGTCACGCAGCGACTCGGCGCAGCTTGTCGAATCGGTGCTGGATGAAGTATGTGCGGAGCTGGTCAACGGCAAGGTCGTCAAGATTTCTTCCTTTGGCTCTTTCTCCATACGTCGAAAAGGTGGCCGTGTGGGGCGCAACCCAAAGACAGGCGAGGAAGTTCCCATTGCGCCGCGCCGTGTGCTGGTTTTCCGGCCGTCACATGTTCTTAAAGAGCAAATCAACCAGGCTGCACGCAAGCCTGTTGGTAGCAGCCCTGCCGCAGACTGAGTCAGGTAGTGAAGAAATCAGCAGACGCATTTCGCACCATTAGCGAGGTTGCAGGAGAACTTGACGTTCCCCAGCACGTACTGCGCTTTTGGGAGAGTAAATTCACCCAGATAAAGCCTTTGAAACGCGCCGGCGGACGCCGTTATTACCGGCCAGAGGATGTCGCTCTGCTGCGGGGGATCCGGGGACTGCTTTACGGCGACGGTTACACCATCAAGGGCGTGCAAAAGGTCCTGAAAGAGCGCGGTGCGCGCTTTGTTAGCAGTGGCGGCGCTCCTGGCGCTGAGCCTGTAGTCGAGAAAGTGGCGGTTATTGAACCGGCGCCCGTGGCGAAGGCGGCGCCCAAACGGCGCAATGTTGAACCCGATCCCGATGAAATGCCGCTGCCGTTTTTTATGCCGGATTTTCTCAAGGCGCCCTCCGCGGCGCCGGAACAGGCCAAGATGCCGCAAACAGGGCGCTTTCCGCCGGCTCAACGTAAAAAACTGGAAAAGATAGTGAGCGAATTGACCGCGATCAGGGATTTGCTGGCCGGGGACTAGAAATTCCGCATGCGCAGTTGCCGAACCGAAGGGCGCGGAGTATAGTCCGCCACCTTGGTTGACCCGCCAAGAACTGTCGGAGTGTGGCGCAGCCTGGTAGCGCACTTGTCTGGGGGACAAGGGG
>JAUSQH010000469.1 GCA_030652895.1 Alphaproteobacteria bacterium | reverse complement strand
GATCATCCGCGGGGCTAAGATCAACCGCCCCGCCCCAGACGATACATCCGCCTTCCTGCTCGACTACACGGCGCATGGCAGGCACATCGAGATCAACGCTAGTGAGTGTCTCCATCATATCCGCCGTCCCCGCCGGAGAGGTGATCGCCCGTGAGGAGGTTTTAGGAATTATCAGCCCGCAGGCGGCGGCAATAGCCACGACAATCGGTGTCGTGCGGTTTCCGGGCAGCCCGCCGATACAGTGCTTGTCGGCAATCGGCTGGCGTCCCCAATCAAGCTGGCTTCCGGTTGTCACCATCGCCTTGGTTAGCGCGACCATTTCATTTCGGTCAAGGGCACGGCCGGAGCAGGCGGTGATAAAGGCGGACAAATGCACGTCGGCATAACGGCCATCCACTATGTCGTGAATGATCTGCTGCGCTGAGCGCGTTGTAAGACGCTGACCATAGATTTTGCCCCGCATCAGGCTTAGGGACTCAACCAGCGGCGGATGGGCGAACGATATCTCGCCCCCTTCAGCGGCGCCAAGCAGCCGCCATGCGCTTTCGGACAGGCCGGCTTCGCCATGCCCAAGCAGATCGCCCGTAACCGTACACAGCGTCGCAATTATGCTGTTCCCGTTGGCGCTCACCTGGACGCGCGCCTGCGCGCTGAATCCTTCGGACCGGCAGATGTGGCAATCCTGGCGCATATAAACGACTGGTTCCTGATGGGTGTCGATGCCAAGCCGCCGCGGGCGCAATGTAGCGGATTGCGCATCTTCGGAATGAGACATTTTCCTGCTCATGATTCTTCCAGTCTGATGCGTTCCAGATGCTCTGGTACATGCGTTGTCCAGTTGAGCTGTTCCTCGATGGCAAGCCGCAGCGCATCGGACGCCACCGGTTCGCCATGGGTGATAAATGTGGTCCGGGGCGGAGTTTCAAAGTTTTTGAGCCAGCCCAGTATTTCCGTACGGTCGGCATGGGCAGAAAGCATGCGCAGATTGTCCACCTCGGCGTTGACGGGTACGTAGGCGCCATGGATTTTAACGGCTTCGGCGCCCGCCACCATGGCGGCGCCTCTCGTTCCGGCGGCCTGAAAGCCAGCAAACAGGATAGCATTGCGCGGATCGGGCGCAATGGCTTTGAGGTGATGCAGAACGCGTCCCCCCGTCGCCATGCCGCTTGCCGAGAGAATGACCTTGGGCATCCTGTCCTGATCAAGGCTTTTCGATTCTTCCACACCCGTCACATAATGTGCAACACCGCACGCGGCACGGCACTGTTTCTGTGTTAACCGGTGATCCTCGAAACGATCACAAAATACGTCACTGGCGTTCACTGCCATCGGGCTGTCGAGATAAACCGGCAGGTCCGGAATACGGCGGGTCCGCTTGAGCTGCTCCAGATGGTACATGAGTGACTGGGCGCGTCCCACTGCGAAGGTCGGGATCAGCACCGCACCGCCGCGCTGGGCCGTCCGGGTGATCACGTCCGCCAGCGCATCCTCCGGATCGGCTGCTTCATGCGTCCGGTCGCCATAGGTTGATTCGACAATCAGGTAATCTGCCTGACGCATGGGCGACGGATCATACATAACCGGGTCGCCATAGCGGCCAAGATCACCGGAAAACACCAGCTTTGTCTTGCCGATGGTGAGTGCGACGATTGCCGCGCCGAGAATATGGCCTGCGCGATGGAACTGGACATGTGTTTCCGGGACAACCTCAAAGCGCTGATCAAAATCCTTGGTGATGAACCTTTCCAGACAGGTGCGCGCGTCTTTCTCGGTATACAGTGGAAGTGCGGGTTTGTGCTTGGAGAACCCCTGCCGGTTGGCGAAGTCCGCATCGCGCTCCTGCAAAAAACCGGAGTCCGGCAGCAGGATCGTGCAAAGATCCCTGGTCCCCGAGGTGCAAAATACCGGCCCCCTGAATCCATTTTTTATCAGCAACGGAAGATAGCCCGAATGATCCAGGTGCGCGTGGGTCAGGATCACCGCATCGATCTGGGCGGGATCAACCGGAAACCGGTTCCAGTTGCGCAACCGCAATTGCTTGAGCCCTTGAAACAGCCCGCAATCGACGAGAATTTTCTTGCCTGCCGCTTCAATCAAATATTTCGATCCGGTAACCGTTCCAACACCGCCAAGAAAACGCAGGTGCGGTCTCGTGTCAGCCTGGTGCGTTTGAGCGTCTGCCATATCAGCGCTGTATCGCAAAGCGCCGCAACCGGGCGGCATTTGAAATCACGCTGACCGAACTGAGCGCCATGGCGGCGGCGGCGACAATCGGGCTCAATAAAATGCCGAAAGCTGGATACAAAACACCCGCCGCCAGGGGTACCCCGGCAGCATTATAGGCAAATGCAAAAAACAGGTTTTGCCGTATATTGTTCATCACGGCCCGCGACAGGCGGTGCGCCGCGACAATCCCCCGCAGATCGCCCTTGACCAGAGTAACCCCGGCGCTCTCAATCGCCACATCGGTACCGGTGCCCATGGCGATGCCGACATCCGCACTTGCCAGCGCGGGCGCATCGTTGACGCCGTCGCCCGCCATTGCCACCACGCGGCCTTCGGCCCGCAAGCGTTGTACGATGCGCGCCTTGTCGGCGGGAAGCACTTCGGCCTCTACCGCATCAATGCCAAGCGTTTTGGCCACCGCGTTTGCCGTCATCTGATTGTCGCCGGTCAGCATGACGATGCGTATGCCCAGCGCGTGCAAGCCCGTAAGGGCTTCTTGTGTTGTGGGTTTGACTGGATCGCTCACCGCGATCAATCCTGCGGCCACGCCCTCCACGGCCAGCACAACAACGGTGGCGCCTTGCGCGCGCAACTCGTCCGCCTCTGGCGTCAGTGCGGCAACGTCAACGGAGTTTTCGTTCAAAAACGCCGGGTTTCCCAATAACATCGAGCGTCCTTCGACGACGCCCAGCACACCCTTGCCGACAGGCGAGTCAAAATCTTTTACTTCGGCAAACTGAATGCCGCGTTTGCCCGCCTCGCCGACAATGGCGGCGGCGATCGGATGCTCGCTGGCGCGTTCCAGACTGGCGGCCAAACGCAAAATCTCGTCCTGAGAAAATTTTCCGGTTGCCACCACCGATGTTACGCTTGGCTTGCCCTGGGTCAGCGTGCCGGTCTTGTCAATTACCAGCGTGTCGACTTTTTCCAGCCGCTCCAGCGCCTCCGCG
The DNA here is from genome assembly GCA_030652895.1 of Alphaproteobacteria bacterium. Classification (GTDB taxonomy): domain Bacteria; phylum Pseudomonadota; class Alphaproteobacteria; order UBA11222; family UBA11222; genus UBA11222. The sequence goes on along the minus strand of JAUSQH010000469.1, from coordinate 1,070 downwards.
TCCCGGATCAATATGCCGCCTGCCGCGCCGCGCCCGACGCCCGTCATAATCGACATCGGCGTCGCCAGCCCTAGCGCACAGGGGCATGCAATGATCAATACCGATACCGCCGAGATCAGCGCGTAGGTAAATGCCGGCTCTGGCCCCCAAACCATCCATGCGGCAAAGCTCAACACCGCAATTGCAATGACGCCGGGCACAAACCATCCGGCCACCAGATCGGCCAGGCGCTGGATCGGTGCGCGCGAACGCTGGGCGTTCGACACCATCTGCACGATGCGCGCCAGCACCGTGTCGGCGCCGACATTGCCGGCGCGCATGACAAAGCCGCCGGTCTGGTTGATGGTGCCGCCGATCAGTTTGTCGCCAGTCTGTTTGGTTACAGGCATCGACTCGCCGGTGATCATCGATTCATCCACCGCGCTGCGGCCTTCTGCCAGTTCGCCATCCACCGGTACTTTCTCGCCCGGGCGAACACGCAACCGGTCGCCAACCTTAATTACATCGATCGGCACTTCGGAGTCGCTGCCATCTTCGCCGATGCGCAGCGCCGTACGTGGCGCCAGATTCAATAAGGCCCGGATGGCCCCGCTGGTCGTTTCGCGCGCGCGCAGCTCGAGCACCTGACCCAGCAGAACCAGAACCACGATTACAGAAGCCGCCTCGTAATATACCGGCACGTTGCCATGCCCGTCACGCATCGCATCGGGAAACAGACCGGGCGCAAAAGTTGCGACAAGGCTGTAGAGCAACGCCGCACCGGTGCCGATGGCAATGAGGGTAAACATGTTCAATGAGCCGGTGACGAGCGATTTTCCGCCGCGCGCAAAAAACGGCCAGCCAGCCCACAATACAACCGGCGTGGCGAGAGCAAATTGCGCCAGAATGGATGCGCGCGCCGAAAAAAGCGCCTGCATATCGAATAGATGCGCACCCATTTCCAATATGACTACTGGAACAGTAAGCAGCGCGCCAATCCAGAATCTGCGCTGCATATCAGCTAGTTCGGGGTTTTCCGTTGGTGACGCCGATACATTTACAGGCTCCAGCGCCATGCCGCAGATCGGGCA
>JAUSQH010000459.1 GCA_030652895.1 Alphaproteobacteria bacterium | reverse complement strand
TTTCCCATGCAATAGTCGAATTAAATAGCCCTAAAGCAAGCTCTTCATCCCTTGGGTCATAATTGAATCCACGGGAGTTTCCACCCTTCCAGGGATGATCTACGGCAGGTTTTTTGGGAAGCATCCTTTTATTCTCTTTCTTTATCTTGATATCCCTTTTGACCTTAGGCCTTTCCTCAAGCCTTGCCAGAGAATATACCTTGCCGCTGTACTCTGCCTTTATTCCAATTCTGTTGCTTATCAGAACACTTACCTTTGATCTGGGAATTGTGGCAGCAGGCTTTCCTCCAGATATAAGCTGATAGTATTTTCTCCCATATGAGAATGCTGATCCGCCATCAAGCTTTCTTGAGATCTTCCTGCAGAGTACATGGTCAATGTTTACACCCTTTCTAAGCTTTCTAAACACAGGTTCCCCTTTGGGGGTAACTGAAAACCTTCTGTTAAATCTGGCCATATATTTTTTCATAAAATTATTGGCAGACCCTACATCTTTTATCCCATTTAGGATAAACTCTTGTACAAGTCTGTCCTGTAGAGTCCCCCAGAGCCTTTCAATGCGACCTTTTGCCTGAGCGGACCCTGCAGGTATCATATTTACCCCAAGCTCTTCCATGGCTCTAGAAAACTGTGTATATGGCTCAGATTTCCCTTCTAGCTGGTCTTCTATGGTAAGCTTACCCTTTTTAGGGCTGAAGAATATGGTATGCTTGTCACTGTATGTAGATACAGGTATACCGGGACCCTTTATCATCTGCCTTGCAGTCTCAAAATATCCTTCAAGGCATTCCTCCTTGCAAAGTTAGAGCCCCAGTATTTTTCCTGTAGCATCATCTATTGCCCCATGCAGGTTTAGCTCCTGGCCTCCCAGCCACTCGTATGGGGAAGCATCAAGCTGGACCATCATCCCCGGACAGTCCATTCTTTTCCTGTAGTGGTGAGCCCTTACCTTCCTCTTTTTTTTGGGACTCGCTATCCCTGCTTCTCTTAGTATCCTGTGCACTGTTGGACGGCTAAGTACCATACCTTCTTTTTCTTCAAGCAGTTCTGTAAAGTGGCTAAAATTGGTGCCTCCATACTTTTTGGTCTTAAGCTCTACTACCAGATCCTTTACTTTGTCATCTACTGCATTTATTGGCTTTCTTTCTCTATTGCCGTGCACTATTGCTCCAGGACCATTTAATCTCACTCCTTTTTTGATCCTTATTACCTGTCTGGTAGAAAGTCCTAAGACTTCTGCTGCATCCTTAATTGTAACTTTACCCTCTACTAGCTTCTCTGCCATCTTTAGCCTTGCCATCTCTTTTGCTGTCATGTGATATAGTTCCTCTCTTGTATTCATAGGTGACATTTTCCCTGAACAAGATAAAAGTGACAATATCACTGAACAACAACAATACTTACAATTTAGTA
>JAUSQH010000458.1 GCA_030652895.1 Alphaproteobacteria bacterium | reverse complement strand
TTCCAGGCCGCACGCCAACTCCGGGGGAACCTACAGGGGGGTTAACTACCGCTCGCGCGCCCGGGCGCGCCACCAGCCGGACGCCGGGCCTTACGATGCAGCCGGCCGGATAGCTGATGTACTGGCAATAGACGACGGCGGTGGCCGGCTCACTGCTTGCGACCATGAACCCGGCGACCAGCAACACTAACAACGAAATCGATAGCTTCATTTATATTTCCTCCGTATCGCCGAGTGATGGTTGCGTTTTGTGATGCCGCCCTAGCGGCAGACGGTGACGATACGGCCGTAGACGTCCACCATCTGCGAGCATGCGGGCGCAACGACCCTCGGGGCGGCCACGACCGCTGCTGTCCCTACTGCTACCGCCCCGACAGCCACGGCCCGGCGCGTGGTCCGACGGGCAACGCCGGCGTAACTCATCGGCGTCAATGGGCGACCGATCCTGGCTTCGGCGGATGACACCAGAGATGACCGTCCATCGAGGGGCAGTTGACCTCCCCAGAAAAACGCGGCGCCGCCGATCATTGTCGCGAGCGACAGACGGAATAATGTTGTTCGGATCATTTCCTGCCTCCTGTTTGGGTGATGCCCTGCGGGACTTCGTCGATGTCGGAGAGGTCGCTGAGCGCCATCTTCTTGAACGAGGGATCCGGCTTGAACGCAAAGGCGTCGGCCGCCACATCGGTCTTCCACTCCTTGATGCGGAGGGTGTATTGCGGCGCTTCGCCGATGCCCTTGCTGGTGATCACGTATTTGCGGGGAATCGGCTTGGCGCCGGCTTCGATCCAGATTTGCCAGTCCGTGTCGGTGTTGCGGAATGCGAGGTGGTCGCACTCGACGCCGTCGATGACGCCCTTGCCGATGACGGCGGCCTCAATTACGTCCGACATCATGACATCAAAGACGTTGGTGAGCAGCAGGTCGGCCCCGGGCGCTACCACCCCATGCTTTTCCCGGAGCAGGTCGATCAATTCCTCGGCGGTGCCGGCGGCTTCGATCTGGGCGTAGTCCTTCCCGTCCTTGTTGTTGACGGTCAGCGTCTTGCCGTTGAACACGATTTCGACATCGCGGTAACCGCCAGTGCGGGTGGCGCGAAGCTTGTCCGGGCGGCTTAATTGGACCTGTCCAGAACTAGTGAACTGAATTTTTTGCAATTTTGACGTAATCACTTCGATGTCGGAGTCGTAGGTCACGGCCAGGGTTTTCTGGCTGGACACATAATCCGCCATTCCCTTGAGCAGCTTTTCAGCGTCGCTACTCTGTGCGCTCGCCGGCATAGCCAGCGAGATACCCATCGTCAGGACCGTTCCGAGCAAGGCCGGCCATCTCGCCGCGCGAACGATTGATCTGTCCGCCGCCTCCTGCATCGCTTTCATCGCCGTCTCCCGTACTTTGTTTGTTCAGCGTTGAAGCAGTAACAAACACGCGGGCGGCCAACCATTGGCCCTGGGTACAATGGTGGTGCTTCAACGCCCGTAGTTCCGTGGAACGGCAAGAACCAACCATCAGTTCAATTTTGCTTATTGTTTCCGCTATGCAATACTCGCCTTGAGTGCTTAGATGGTGCGGCGGCTTGCCCGCCACGTTAAGAGTCCGCGATGTCTTTCCTCGCCCCGGCGTTTCGGATTCTGGCCGGTCAGGCAATGCTTGCACTGCTGTTCTTTGCCGCTTCCGGCGAGGCCATTGCCGCACCCAAACGAGTGCTGCTGCTTTATTCCTTTGGCTTGGATGCCCCGCCGTGGGGCGAGTATTCGAAACAGCTGCGGAGCGAACTCTTCAAGAAATTCCCGAACGAAGTCGATCTCTTCGAAGCCACGCTCGAGACTGCACGGTTTCCGGGCGATGTCGACGATGGTCCGTTCGCTGACTACCTCGCCGCTCTCTTCAGCAAACGACCCCTCGATCTTGTCATTACGGTCGCTGTGCCGGCCGCGCTCTTCGTTCAGCGGCAACGGCAGCGCTTGTTTGTCAACACTCCGCATCTGATTGCGAGATCGGAGCAGCGACGTTATGTCCGCTCCTCTGATTCCAATGAAACAGCTGTTCTAACCGAGATCGATTTCCTTGCGATCATGCAAAGTATTTTGCATGTGTTACCAACTACGGAGCATATCGCGATCGTGCTCGGCGCTTCGCCTCTGGAAAGATACTGGAAAGAGCAGATTCAAGGCGAAGTCGAACCTCTCAAGGGGCGCGTTGCTTTTACCTGGTTCAACGATCTGTCCTTTGAGGACATGTTGAAAACGATATCCAGATTGCCTCCAAAATCGGCGGTCTTTTTTGCCACACTAGCAGTGGACGCCAATGGCGTCCCGCAAATGGACCCGAAGGTATTCTCCCGATTCCGGGACGCCAGCAACGCACCCATCTTCGGCTATGAAGACTCCAGTTTTGGCTCAGGTCTGGTCGGTGGACCAATGCTGTCCATTTCCGAGATTAGCCGCAATGTCGTCGATGCCACGGCCCGAATCGTGTCTGGGGCCGCGCCATCCGGCCTTCCAGCGACGGTCGTTGGCCTCGCGGCGCCCCGATACGATTGGCGGGAATTGCAACGCTGGGGCATCCAGGAAACTAATCTGCCCGCTCGCAGCCGGATCGATTTTCGGGAACCGAGCTTCTGGAGCCAGCATCGCTGGACAGTAATCGGAATCACGTTCGCCGTTCTCGTCCAGACGCTGATGATTTCCGCCCTGCTGTTCGAGCGATTTCGCCGACGCCGGGCAGAAGCAGCGTCACGAAAGCGGCTTTTCGAGCTAGCGCAGATGAACCGCTCATTGACCGTTAGCGCCATGTCGAGTTCGATTGCCCACGAATTAAATCAACCCTTAGGGGCTATTCTGAACAATGCAGGCGCCGCTGAGGTTCTGCTATCGAAAAGCCCTCCCGATATCGACCAACTCAAGGAAATAATTGCAGATATACGCAAGGACGACGAGCGAGCTGGAGAGATTATCGGCCATTTACGAGGCTTCCTGCGAACCGACGATGTCCCTCCGGGCGAGGTCAGCATAAGCCGAGCGATCGAGGATGTTTTTAACATCATCGAGCCGGAGGCGGGGAAGCACGGAATTTCGATTGAACACGATCAGCTATCGCAACCATTGTTCGTTCGCGCCGATCGCGTGCACCTGCAGCAAGTTTTGCTCAATCTGGCCCTTAACGGTCTGGATGCCATGAAGGATATCTCGTCAAGCCGACTGATGGTCTTTCGGACAACACAAATTGACGAAGCCAGCGTCGAAATTGCTGTGCTCGATACCGGAACCGGCATTCCCAAAGACAAGCTAAAGGAAATCTTCGATTCATTTGTGACAACCAAACAGCACGGTACCGGCCTCGGTCTTTCGATCGCCCGCACCATCGTCGAGATGTATGGCGGGCGCATCTGGGCGGAAAATCGCGACCATGGTGGCGCTGCATTTCGCTTGGTCCTACCGCTGGTGAGGTTTGCTGCATGACCTCCCCCACTCCGATCATCCACGTCGTGGACGATGATGCCTCGTTTCGCACGTCGATGTCGCGGTTGCTGGTCGCATCTGGCTATCAAACCGCAATCTACGCCTCTGCCCGCGCCTTTCTGGAAAAGCTTCCGGTTCATGACGCGGGTTGCATTCTACTCGATCTTCATATGCCCGACGTGAATGGCTTTGAACTACAAAAGCACCTCGCGGAGTCATGCAACGTCTTGCCGATCGTTTTCGTGACTGCACACGGCGACATCAAGGCCGGCGTTCAAGCTATCAAGGCAGGAGCGGAGGATTTTCTGCCCAAACCTGTTGCCAAGGACGCTCTGTTCCAATGTGTTGAGCGGGCATTGGTGCGGAACGCCGAACGGCGTCAGCAGCAAGACCGTCTGAGATCCATGCGAGCCCTGGTGGCAAGCTTTACCCCACGCGAAGCCGAGGTTTTTGCGCTGGTTGTCAGAGGCAAACTCAACAAGCAAATCGCCCACGAGCTCGGAACGACAGTCCGTACCATTAAGGCCCATCGGCAGGCCGGAATGGACAAACTGGGCGTAAAATCCTTTGCCGAAGCCGTGTCGATTGCGGAACGCCTTGGCATGCTTTCCGAATAGGAAACACCTCTCGATCGCCTGTCCGACGTCAAATTTCTGGCGGCGTTATTGGACCTAGGGACAATATCGCCAGCCACAGTTACGTTTAAGCCTGCGATCTGGGTCGATCTGTACGAGGGCCGTACCCACGCTGGACAATAGACATGGTGACGGAGCGAACAGTCGTAATCGTAGTCGATGATAATTCCGGCTTTTTGAAAAGCGTGGCGCGCCTGTTGACCGTCCACGGCTTCGCCGTGAGCGTGTTCGACTCTGCCGAAGCCCTGTTGGACAACAACGCGGTCCAGACCGCGGCTTGCTTGCTTCTCGATATTCACCTCGGAGGGATCTCGGGCATCGAGTTGCAACGCCGGCTGGTTGCTTCGGGATCAAAGTGCCCGGTTATTTTCATGACGGCGATCGACGATGATGCCACTCGTAAAAAAGCGCAAGACGCCGGTTGCATCGCTTATTTGCGAAAGCCCTTTGCACCGCAGCTCCTGCTGGACGCAATCAGCAAGGCTGCGGTTTAAAGCGAGGCCAACGCGCGTGCTTAGAGCCGGAAATGGCCTCACAACATCGGTGCCCGGAAAGTAGCCAGGGAATGAATGCCAGTAGTCACGAGCGTTTGTCCTGTTGCCTAAAGGGTTTCTCCGCCTTACCTACAGGCGAGAATCTCAAGTCGGTAGAGATGGGGTCTTTCTTGACTGAGGAACGAATGGAGAGGCGATTAGCGGCAGTTTTGGCGGCAGATGTCGCCGGTTATAGCCTTCTGATGGGACGGGACGAAGAAGGAACGGTCACGCAGCTCAAGGCCTTCCGGAAAACGTTGGTAGATCCCATGATCGCGGCGCATCGGGGCCGGATCGTCAAGACGACCGGCGACGGCATATTGGTAGAATTCGCCAGCGCCGTGGACGCCGCACGTTGCGCGGTGGAAGTGCAGCGAGGGGTCGCGCTCAAAAACGTCGATGTGCCCCAGCAGGCTAGGATCGAGTTCCGCATCGGCATTCACGTCGGCGACATAATTTTCGACGACAACGACATTTTCGGCGACGGTGTGAACATCGCGGCCCGTCTGGAAGGAATCGCCCAGCCTGGTGGCATCTGCATTTCCGATGATGCGCAACGACAGATCCGCGGTAAGCTCGACAGCCCCTTCGAGGATATGGGGCCGCAAAACTTGAAGAATATTACCGAACCGATGCGCGCGTGGCGGTTAAGCGTGGATGCGAAGTCAGCCCAGTACCTTTCTGCAGAGCGATCTGTAGGGATAGCCCAGCCGCTTGCTCTTCCGGACAAGCCGTCGATCGCGGTGCTGCCCTTTCAGAATATGAGCAGCGATCCCGAGCAGGATTACTTTGCCGACGGCATGGTGGAAGACATCATCACCGCGTTATCGCGGTACCACGGTCTGTTCGTCATCGCCCGCAACTCCAGCTTCGCCTACAAGGGCCAAGCGATTGACATCAAGCGGGTCGGCCGCGAGCTCGGTGTCCGGTACGTACTGGAGGGAAGCGTACGCAAGATCCCCGGGCGGGTTCGAGTGACGGGACAGTTGATCGACGCATCGACGGGGGCGCATCTGTGGGCCGACCGATTCGACGGGGCGATGGAAGACATTTTCGATCTTCAAGACGATATTACGCTGAAGGTTGTCGGCGCGATTGCTCCCAAGCTGGAGAACGCCGAGATCGATCGGTCAATGCGAAAGCCGACAGAGAGCCTCGACGGATACGACTACTACCTTCGGGCAATGGCCAGCTTTCACAAAGCCGGCCGGGAAGATATCAAGGAATCGGTTCGCCTATTGCATAAGGCGATCGAGTTAGACGACAGCTACTCGTCTGCCTACGGAATGGCTGCATGGTGCTATGCTCGGCGTAAGTTGAATGGTTGGACGGACGACCAGTCTGCCGAAACCTTGGATGCCGAGCGGCTCGCCAAGCGCGCTATTGAATGCGGTAGCAAGGACGCCGTTGCTCTCGCAAGCAGCGGTATCGCAATCGGTTACATGTTCAATGATTTCGAGCGCGCCGTGTCTTTGATGGACCGGGCCCAAGAATTGAACCCCAACCTCGCTATGGCATTCCATCTGAGCGGTTGGATCAGATGTTTCGTCGGTCAACCCGACCTGGCTATCGAACATCTTGAGCGGGCCGTTCGCCTCAGTCCCTTGGATCCACAACGGCCGGGAATGCTAGCCGCGATAGCCGCCGCCCATTTTGCGGCCGGCCGGTTCGATACGGCCTCGTCCCTAGCGACCAAGGCCATGCTGGAGCAATCAAATAATTTCATCGCTGCACTTGTTGCGGCAGCGTCAAACGCACTTGCAGGCAATCAGGACGCTGCAAAGAAGGCGACCGAGCTAGTGCGCGCAAGCGACCCAAACTTCCGGATCCAAGACGTCAAATACCGCTTGCCACATAGGCAGCCTGAGGTACTGACCCGATGGGAAGATGCTCTGCGCAAGGCGGGTATGCCGGAATAATCGAGAGCTTTTGGCGCGCGAAGGGGCCCGCCTCAATGACACGTGGAAGTCCGCTTGGGGTCAAAAGCGGCCCTGACGGCCTTGTGCGAGCACGTCCGGTCTGGCCCGATCAGCGGACGTCAATTGACCGGCTCGAATGGTCCGCTTCGTGCCATTCAGCGACATCGCGTTTCGCTTACGACATGTCTGCTCATCTAGCAGCAGCAGACATTGAACAGCGAGTTTGCTAAATTTTACTTCGTCGAACCATTGCCGCGCATGCACAGCTGATCGGTCCGAAAAGGTGCAAATTTCACTGCCTTCCCTCCCACTCAGTGGCGCTCGAACCTGTCTCCGCCAATCGTCTCCACGAAAACGGGAATTTCTTCGATTTGGGCTGGAGACTTTCGACAAATTCTCGCCAAGGTTGCCGTTATCTGGAGACCAGAGACTTTGGACAATCGCAAGAAAACCCTATAAAATACGGTATTTTCAATAGAAACAGGCGCACTCTCTCAGGTTGAGTGACTGGCTGGCTGGCGACGCAGTGCTGATCGCACCCGTCTCCGCGAAGATTCCCTGCTAACAGGGAATTTTACAGGGAAACTGGCGATTTTGGGGCCTCGGACGCAGCGACCAGCCAAAAAACGCTACACTGCAGCCGGTTTTGGGGCAATTCCCTACCCCAATTAACAGGGAAATATTCCGCGCCATCAGGCTATTGTCACGCCATAACAGGGAAGTTTCGGTGCGGCGGCGGCAAGCTTAGAGGGGCGGCCCGTGGCTAACCATCCGCCGATGTCCGAATGTCACCTTCGCGCCAGAAGCCGCCGATCGTAAACACATACATGGGAAGCGCCTGAATGCTCAGTCGGCTCTAAAGTCATGCGCTCGCGATAGAGCGACGCGGAGGGAGGGATGGTGGAGGATCCCGTATGCCCGCACGCCCCGTCGGTCGAGGCAGACAACCCTGGAACAAGGGATTGCTCGTCGGCCAGACGAAACCTCTTGAACCCAAGCATGTATGGTCAATTCGGGTCCGCCTAGAAATCGCGCGGTCAAAGCGTGACCTTGCAATCTTTAACTTAGCAATCGACAGTAAACTTCGCGGCTGTGACCTGGTCAAACTGCGACTAGAGGACATTTGCTCGGGAACTAATGTGCGGCGGCGAGCGACTATCGTCCAAAAGAAGACTGGACGACCGGTTCAGTTTGAGATCTCGGAGCAGTCGAGAAATTCTCCGGACTACAAATTCGCGATATCTCTTCCCCAGCCGACTTCATGCAAGTCCTCATATTTCAACCCGCCAATATGCTCGGCTGATGCATCGTTGGATTCACAGCATCGGCTTAGAGTCAACATCTTACGGCACGCACTCGATGCGCCGCACGAAGGCTGCCCAGATTTATCGGAAGACCGGCAACCTGCGTGCAGTCCAACTTCTTCTCGGACACACCAAGTTGGAAAGCACCGTCCGATATCTGGGAATTGAGGTGGACGACGCCTTGAATATTGCCGAACAGATTGACCTCTGAGCGTCGACCACCGGCTTCCACGCCGGTGGTCGCCTTGTGCCGGTGGCAGATATCGCACCACGGCACCACTGTCCCCGCGCCGGTAGAACCCCCGACCGTCACGATTCCAACTTAATGTGAAGCCTGTTGGAACTTCCGAGCGACCGATTTTCGTTCGACCCGCTCAGTATTTTCCGTCGCTATTTTTTGTTTGCCGCACGACGCAGCGAAACCCGAGATGACTCGTCGAGGTGTCGACCGGTTCGGGATGGCGGGCGGCGGGCCGATAGCGCCGGCAATAGTTCGGCACACAAAGATGGGAGCTTCCCTTGATCACCTTGCGGGGGATCTTGATGTTTGGCTGGTAGGGATCATGGCTTGCGGCTTCCGGACGCGCCGGCGGATTTGCGGGACGCAACAGGCCTTCGCATCGGCAACGTCCTTCTGCGCGTACCAGTCGGCGGTCCAATCCCAGACATTCCCGATCATGTCGAAAACGGCCGTAGCCGTTGGGAGCGAATGCGGTCACCGGCGACGTCCGTTCGAAACGGTCGTCGTTACTGTTCTGGCGCGGGAATTCGCTCTGCCAGGTGTTGCCTGGTGCCGCCCCCCAGGCGTGAACTCGTTCAGCGCCAAGTCTGCTCATCTCTCAATAGCAGGCCCGGCTTTCCGCGGCCGTGCCCCCAACATGGCCTTCACGGCCGGGCAGAAAATCCTCGATCCGATCCCATTGATCGTCGCGTCGTGCATAACGTCGCATCGGCCGGCCCTCCTTGGGCCGACCGTCTATGAATCACTTAACTATTGATTTGGGCATCCCCTAACTGAAGCTAGTGGCGTAGGGGGCTCGTTGGCTGCGTCACCGGCTTGCGGACGGCAGCGACAAGACGCTTGCCCATGTCCTCGTAGGCCTTCACGGCGAGGTTGATTGCCATATCGCCCCCGCTGACACTATCGAGCTGATCGATGTTCAATTCGCGGAATTCACTGGTGAACTTGCTCATGTTTGTCTCCCAAAGGAGGGGACTATCCCCTCAGTGGTCGTAGGGATATTCTCTTGGTGGTGTTCGCGCCGTGATTGAGATCACACAGGACTGAACCACGTGCTCAGAGGGACTTACGGAAATCGTTTCATGAGGTCGCGCTACGATTCAGAACACTAGGTGCAATCCCGGAACGCTGTGTGGTCGCTAGACCGGCGCGATGCGTGACGATCGATGGTGACCCAATCGCGTTGTCGATTGACGCGATGCGGCCGGTTTCGGCGAGAAGTTTTCGCCGGGCGTCCCGGCAGGCGTCGAGAACGGCGGCGTAGTCTGCGAATACACGGTTGGCGGATAGGTCTGGCGCAGATACTGCCAGATGTTCTCGGCGGCGTTGAGTTCCGGCGTGCTGGCGGCAGCGCTTCGGCGT
>JAUSQH010000438.1 GCA_030652895.1 Alphaproteobacteria bacterium | reverse complement strand
TGGCTGTTCTGGCAGATGGGCAGTGCGCCATATCTGGGTGGCGGCTTTGGGCATTTTTACGCCTATGCGCCGGAGAAATATGAATACCCTATCAATCGTTTCACGATGGAGGTCAAACGCCAACTCGATGTGCTCGATCGCCATCTGGCGGACAATCAATATTTCTGTGGCGACGTATACACAATCGCCGATATGGCCATCTGGCCCTGGTACGGGGCGCTCGTCAAAGGTACGCTATATGAGGCAGGCGAATTTATCGAGGCGCATACCTACACCAATGTTATCCGGTGGACGGATGCAATCGCAGCACGTGGGGCGGTCAAACGCGGCCGTATCGTAAACCGCACCTGGGGCGCGCCGGAAAGCCAGCTTCCAGAACGCCACGATGCAAGCGATTTTAATACCAAGGCCGGAATATGAGGTGAACAGGCGCTCGGTCCTTTAAGCAAGACCGGCGGCTATTCGGCCTGCCAGGACACGTTCTAGGTTGGAACATTGAGGGCGTTGGATATGTGTATCAGCAGTTCTGTGTAGAACACCTGCTGCAGCGCTGCGCATGCCAGGCGCTAGTTGCAAGAACGCTGATCAAAGCCGCGCCGGTTCTTTCTCGTAATCAACGGCATTCACCGTGCGGGAACTAATCGAAACGCTTCTAATCCTACGGTGTCATTGCCCGGATAAACCAGGCAATGACAATGACGGGATGTGACACGCTTTAACTTGATCACAAACTGCTCTTGAGCATCTTGCTGTTTACTCGGCATCGTCCTCGATGGCGTCGCTTTCTTCGAACAGCTCTTCAAGCTCCGTATCAAGGGCGTCGTCATCATCGTCCGTATTCACAAGAACATTGACGCCTGCGGCCTGCCTTTCAGATTCTTCGAGCGACCGCGCCACATTGAGCGTGACTTTCGCGAACACTTCGGGGTGCAGCACGATGCGTACTTCATGCAGGCCAAGATTCTTGATCTGACGGATCAGGTCGACCTGCTGACGGCTTACCGTGAAACCTTCCTCTGTCATTACACTGGCGACATCGCGGCTGTTGACCGAGCCATACAGCAATCCGGATTCGCCAGACTGGCGCAAGATCACAAATGACTTGCCTTCCATCGTTGCCGCCACCTGTTCAGCCTCTTTGCGCTGTTCGAGGTTTACGGCCTCCAGTTGAACGCGCCGGGTGTCAAAATATTTCAGATTTTCTTCTGTCGCGCGCAGCGCCTTACGCCGGGGCAGCAGAAAATTACGGGCATAGCCGTCTTTCACTTTGACGACGGCGCCCATTTGGCCAAGTTTCTCGACCCGTTCAAGCAACACGACTTGCATCAGTTTTCCTCTCGCCTTTTACGGCTTAGCAATAGCATAAGTGCGGCGCAGATTGGCAAAATGCTCAACTATACCAAGGCCTACAATCAGTAGAACCGGCCAGCCGAGCGCCAACAGTAATACATAAAAACCGGTCAGGGCAAATGCCCGGCCCGGCAAGTGGTGGGAGATAACATGGACTGTGGCTAAACCCAAGAAAAAATACGGCATCGCCGCCAAAGTCGCCACGACTGCACCAATAAGTCCCAAATCGCCAGGAAAAAATGCCAGCACGGCGCCCCCAAGCAGGGGCCATAACATGAACTGGGGCAAATCCATGTTAACGAAATCTGGCGTTGGGCGCGCATTTCGTCCAAGGCGTACCAGCAGGTGCTGCGCCAGCGCCCCATTGCCGATGGATATCAGCATCCAGAACAACCCAAGCCCAGGCAAAGCAAACTGGACAAGTCGGCTCCGCAGGGCTTCTTCGTCGATAGGGACCGATCCTGTCTGCAGTTGCGCCTGCATGATGGTTTGAGATAGCGCCTCCACCTGAATAATCTGGGGAATCCATCCGCTCAGTCCGCCCTCATATCGCTGCATGAACAGGGCCAGCAGCACCATGATCACGATGCCAAGGCCACTCAACCAGGCAAACAACATACCGGCAGGATAGTACTCGATAGCGGAAGATCCATTTTCGGCAGTGACTTGCCGTGACCAGTTTGCAGCGCGGGTGACTATAATCGGGGCTGCGGCGTTGACCAGGAAATAGGCGACCCCAAGTAACGGTCCGCCTGCAAGCGCTATCGCGCCGGTTGCGGAAATACCACCAATCAGCGCCGCAGTGCCACCATAGCCAAGTCCGGCCAGAAAGAGCGGCAGCGGCGAGAGATATATGGGTATGATGGAAAGCATGGACCCGCTTGCGGCGGCGCCATAAAGCACGGCGCTAAGCAGCCCGGCGGCTATACTGATAAAAAGGTATGGGGGCATCGGCTAACCGCCCGAAGGTAAGGGAAGGGGAGGCGTACACGCCCCCCGATCCTGATATTTCTAGCTGATGATATAAGGCAGCAACGCCAGTTCACGGGCCCGCTTGATCGCGCGCGCCAGTTCACGCTGTTTCTTCTTGGAAACGGCGGTAATGCGGCTGGGTACAATCTTGCCACGTTCGGAAAGATAACGCTGCAATAGTTTGACGTCCTTGTAATCGATCAGCGGCGCGTTGTCGCCGGAGAAGGGACAGGTTTTGCGGCGGCGGAAAAAAGGCCTGCGGGCTGCATCTTCGCTCATTCGGATTTCTCCCCGGCATCAAGGCGCACTGTGCCACGATCTCCATCATCTTCGAACAGGCGGCGCGTACCACCCTCTGTTTCGCGCGGACGGCGTGCACCGCCGCTGTCACCAAAGCCGCCACGTTCGCGCCGGCCGCCGGGACCACCCGGTCCGCCAGGGCGCGGGCCGCGATCATCGCGCGACTGCATCATTGCGGACGGATTTTCGTCCATGGACTCCGTGCGCAGGGTCATGAAGCGTAAAATATCTTCATGAAGGCCCATTTGCCGTTCCATTTCCTTTACCGCGGCAGGGGCCGCGTCAATGTTCATCAGAACATAGTGCCCTTTCCGGTTCTTGCGAATCCGGTAAGCCATGTTGCGTAAGCCCCAATATTCGGTTTTACCGATCTGTCCACCGCCTTCGGTAATGACGTTTTTAAACGCCTCCACCAGGGCATCGACTTGCTGGGGCGACACATCCTGACGGGCGATAAAGACATGTTCATATGTCGTCATATTATCCCTCTTGTCTCAAGACCATTCGCCGACCACCCCACTTTAGGGAGGGGGTATTTCCCTAAGAAAACAGCCCGGACCGGCAAGCCCAGGCTGCAAGCCGCGCACTATACGCAAATGCGCCGCCGATGCAAGATGTTCTAGATAGATCCAATCAGCGCGTCCGGGATCGCCTCCCATGCCTTGCGGACCCCCTCAAGCGGGTTGGTGACTACTTTACTGTCCGCGCCGAATTGCATGGTCGTGCGCATATCCGTATCATAGGCGCCCCAGCCCGGCTTGCCGGTGCGGGCAAAGCTGATCCAGGCGTCCATCATCAGCCCCGCCAGCACATCGGCCTGTGGCCCTGAGCCGGAGAATTTTTCCGCCCCCGGCAGATTGTAGGTGCCAAACACATAGCCCAGTTCCAGTGCATGGCAGGCGCCAAATGCGCCTTTGGCGATCGGCGATTTCCAGTCGAACAAATAGGAATATCCCGCCCCGCCGTTTTTAGCGTGCGCCTCCAGCAGGCGCGTGGCCGGAGCGGTGAATATCCGGTCGGTCTGCACTGCCATGAACAGGTTGGGCGGTGTGGGTTCTTCACCCCGCGCCTGCAACATATCCGGATAGGGCGCGAGCAGGGCAGTGAAGTCTACATTCGGCAGGGTCAGGCCAAGCCGCTTGCGCATGCTTTCGTCATTCAGGCCTGTAATGGCCTTTTCCATGGCGCCGAACAGCTTCCACTCCTCGGTTGTGCACCCGGTCATAATCGGGACGTGTTTTGTGCCGCCGTGGCGGACCACGTCTATCGGCATGGCCAGCATGTCCTGGCCGTCCTGGGCAGGGCGGAACGGCATGCCGCCAACCTCCGCCGCTGTGTGTCCCGGCACCTTGTTCAGCGCCAGATGCGCCTGGGCGCGCATGAATGTTTTGCCTTCGGCATTGCGCAACGCGTCCGCCGTCTTCAAATCTGTTGCGGCCAATACGGCTTCCGCCACCCGGACCGCCTGGGCTTTGGTGGCCACCGTATGACACGCACCACTCTGCGGAATGGCCTTGTGAAATAATCCATGCGCGGCGGGCAGGCCCAGTAGCGCCCCCACACTCATGCCGCCCGCAGATTCGCCAAAAATCGTGACATTGGCCGGATCGCCGCCAAACGCCGCGATATTGTCGCGCACCCATCGCAGGGCGGCTACCTGATCGAGCAGGCCTTCATTGCCGGTCGACGGGATCGCGCCCTTGGTGACTTCTTTCAGATTAAGAAAGCCCATCGCCCCCAGCCGGTAATTGACCGTGACCACCACCACGTCGCCGCGCCGCGCCAGCCGGTCGCTGGCGTAAATGGGTTCGCTGCCCGAGCCAATGACAAATGCGCCACCGTGCAGCCAGACCATGACCGGGCGTTTTTTATCATCTGCGCCTGGCGTCCAGACATTGAGATACAGGCAATCTTCGCTGGCTGGCCAGGGACTTCCGCCGAACAGTCCATCCATCATGGAAGCATTTTGCAATGCAGTATCGCTGAATTTTTCGGATTTCCGGACCCCCGCCCATGGTTTGGCGGGCTGCGGTGGCATCCAGCGTAAATCGCCAACTGGCGGCGCAGCATAAGGAATGGCCTTAAACAGGGTGACGCCGTCTTGCGTTGCGCCCTCGATCTTACCGCCGCATGTTTCAACTGTGGTCATGGTCTTCCCTCTGCCCGTTATAATTTCTTATTACGGAAGCTAACCGATTTTAGAGAGGCTTGAATAGGGCGAAAAGCCCGGCTATCACTGCAAATCGTCTTACACAGGAGAACCCATGGCGCGCGCATTCACATTTCCCGGACAGGGCAGCCAGGCTGTCGGCATGGGCAAGGACTTAGCTGACACCTATAAAGCGGCGCGTGAACTGTTCGAGGAAGTCGACGAGGCTCTGAAACAGAATCTGTCCCGGCTTATGTGGCAGGGGCCGCCCGAAGAGCTGCAACTGACGGAGAACGCGCAGCCGGCGCTGATGGCGGTCAGCATGGCCGTCATCCGGGTGCTGGAAAAGGAAGGGGGCTTTAATCTCGCCGCCAAAGTGAAATGGGTGGCGGGGCATTCTCTGGGAGAATATTCCGCGCTGGCGGCAGCCAAAGCAATGAGCGTCGCAGACACGGCGCGGCTGCTGAAGCTGCGCGGCCAATCCATGCAAAAGGCCGTGCCGGTTGGCAGGGGCGCGATGGCCGCGCTATTAGGGGCTGATTTGGACACCGCCACGGCGGCGGCAGCCGAGGGGGCGAAACTGGGCGTCTGTCAGGTCGCCAACGATAATGCGCCGGGGCAGGTGGTGATCAGTGGCGCACTGGTGGCGGTAGAGGCCGCCATTGCCGCAGCCAAAACCATGGGCGTCAAGCGCGGTATGCTGTTGCCGGTCAGCGCGCCATTTCATTGTGCGCTGATGCAGCCCGCCGCCGATGCCATGGCGGAAGCTCTGACAAAAACAGCACTTACCGATCCCTCGGTCGGGCTGATCGCAAACGTCACCGCAGTGTTGGTGGATGATGCGGAAGAAATCCGCCGGCTGCTGGTGTCCCAGGTGACCGGCCTGGTGCGCTGGCGCGAAAGCGTGGAGTATATGGCGGCGAATGGCATTGATACGGTGGTCGAAATTGGGGCGGGAAAGGTGCTGAACGGCATGGCCAAACGCATCAATCCAGACCTCAGACTATACAACATTTCTTCGCCGCAAGAGCTTGATGCATTTGTAAAAACGCTTTGACGTCAGTTCTGTGCGATTAGCCATTCTGCAGCCTGGGGGGCGAAATAGCTGAGCACGCCATCCGCACCGGCGCGTTTGAACGCCAACAGGCTTTCGATCATGGCCCGTTCCTGGTCAAGCCAGCCATTTTGCGCCGCCGCCATCAGCATCGCATATTCACCCGACACCTGATAGGCGAAGGTTGGCATGTTGAACTTCTGTTTCACCCGGTACAGCACGTCGAGATAAGGCATGCCCGGCTTAACCATTACCATGTCGGCGCCCTCGGCAATATCGAGGGCAACTTCGCGCAGGGCCTCATCAGAATTGGCCGGGTCCATCTGGTAGGTTTTCTTGTCGCCCTTCAGTACCGACTGAGAGCCCACCGCCTCCCGGAACGGGCCGTAAAAGGCTGAAGCGTATTTCGCGGCATAGGCCATGATCTGAACATCACCAAAGCCCTGTTTATCGAGCGCCGAACGGATTGCGCCAATGCGCCCGTCCATCATATCCGATGGTGCGATCACATCGCAGCCCGCCTGCGCCTGAACCAGAGCCTGCGCCGCAAGAATTTCCACGCTTTCATCATTGGCGATGACGTCGCCGTCCAGAATGCCGTCATGACCGTGGTCCGTATAGGGGTCAAGCGCCACGTCACACAGGACGCCCAGATTAAAGCCGCGCTGCTTGACGGCGCGCACCGCCCGGTTGGTAAGGTTGTCAGGATTAAGGGCTTCCGAGCCGCGCGCATCCTTGCGCCTTGGATCGGTAGCTGGGAACAGGGCCATGACGGGAATGCCCAATTTCTCTGCGCGCTCGGCGGCGGCTGGAATAAGATCCACCGACATACGTTCGATACCCGGCATTGCGGCGACGGGTTCGCGCCGCTTGTTCCCTTCGCAAACAAATACCGGCCAGATGAGATCGTTTACGGACAAGGCATGCTCGGCGACCAGACGCCGGACCCAATCCATGCGGCGGTTACGCCGCATGCGAACGGCAGGGTAAGCAGGTAAATATTTGTCCATCTCAGCGCGGTCCGTTGAATATTGCGTTGCGCAGCTTATACCGGTTGAGATTACCGGTCGCGACTTTTTATTCCATCGGACAAGCTTATCGCGCGGAGGTTACAAGATGTGGCTCATCCTGATCGCTCATTATCCTTGATGCCGGGATGGTAATAGTGACGCGCGTACCAATGCCGACTTCACTGGTGATGGAAAGCGTACCGCTATGCTTTTCAACGAATGAACGTGACAGGGGAAGCCCCAACCCGGTTCCAGTTTCTGAATCCGCCACATCGGCCCTTCCGCGAGCCTGGCCAAATGGCTTCATCACAAGAGGTATATCTTCCTGCGAGATGCCGACGCCTGTATCGGTTACCATCAAGACCAGATTGCGCTCGTTGTCCAGATGGGACTCCACGGTGATGCGGCCCCGGTCCGGCGTAAACTTTATGGCGTTCCCTATGATATTGAGCATTACCTGTGTAAAGACGCGCCGGTCGCACCACAGATCCGGCGTCACATTAAGCCTGCGTTGCAAAGATATGCGTTTAACGTCCGCCCGTTCATGCATAAACCGGAACGCCGTGTCGACAATTGACTGCAGATGAACGCGGTCTTCCTGCAATTCGAATTTACCCGCCTCGACTTTGGACAGATCAAGCACGTCATTGATTAACTCAAGCAGGTGAATGCCACTGCTATGGATATCGTTTATATATTCAAGATAGCGGGGCGAGCCCAGAGGGCCAAACAATTCATCGCGCATCACCTCCGAAAAACCGATCACCGCATTTAGCGGAGTGCGGATTTCATGGCTCATATGCGCCAGAAAATCAGATTTTGCCCGGTCCGCCGCTTCAGCACGTTCACGGGCATCCTTCAATGCCTGTTCGTTGCGCACCCGTTCGGTGACGGGACGGGAAACCGAGGAGATCTGAGTGATTTTTCCCGAGACGGGATCCCTTTCAATTGTATTGGTCGTCTCCACCCACTCCCAATGACCGTTTTTGTGGCGCATGCGGAACAAATGTACTGGATGCTCTTCTCCTTCCCCGACGCTTCTGGCATTGGTTGAGGTAATAGTTTTAAAATCCTCGGGGTGAATAAACTCGTGTAGGGGGCGCCCTATGAACTCGTCCGGGCGATAGCCAAACTGCCGCTCAATCGAGGGAGAAACATAGAGACACACCGAATCCGGCGAATAGATGCTGATCATATCGTGTGCATGATCCGCAAGCATACGGAATTTTTCCTCGCTCTGACGCAGCTCTTCTTCAGCCAGCCGCCGCGAGGTAATATTCGAAAAAGCACCAATAATGGCGGGATAACCTTCGTAAGTCATTTGGTTTGCGGAATAAAACACCCACATGGATGATCCGTCAGGGCGCTTTAATTGGAACTCGAGGTTTGTGTAGTCTTTTTCTGAAATGTATTGATTGGTGGATCTTCTGTGTTGCAACCTTTCGCGCTCAACCGGGTCGGCAAAAAAATCCATGCCGCGAACGCCTGGTCTTTCCGACAAATCTTTTACCCCGGCCAGATCAAGCGCACCGCGGTTCATGTACAGTATTTCACCGTCTTCCTGCTTGCTGACCACGATGGGGGTCGGTACACTGTCAAGCAGATCGCGCAGGCGCGAATTTTGCTGCTCGGTTGCGTGCCGGAGTT
>JAUSQH010000427.1 GCA_030652895.1 Alphaproteobacteria bacterium | reverse complement strand
GCTCGGCCTGCACCGCGTCGCCCATGCCGGCGAAGAAGGGCCGCCGGCCTACATCGAGAGCGCCCTGGACCGCTTGCAGGTCGAGCGCATCGACCACGGCGTGCGCTGCCTGGAAAGCCCGGCGCTGGTGCAGCGGCTGGCGCGCGAGCGCATGCCGCTCACCGTGTGCCCGCTGTCCAACGTCAAGCTGTGCGTATTCCCCAGCCTGGCCGAGCACAACCTGAAGGCGCTGCTCGACGCCGGCCTGTGCGCCACCGTGAACAGCGACGACCCGGCCTACTTCGGCGGCTACATCAACGACAACTTCGTCCAGACCTTTGCGGCGCTGCCGGCGCTGGACGCCTCGCACGCCCACCAGCTGGCACTGAACAGCTTCGAGGCCAGCTTCGCCCCCGCTGCCGACAAGCTGCGCTGGCAGGCGCAACTGGATGCGGCGTTCGCGACCGCTGCCTGACGGCTCAGCGAGAAACGGCCGCTTCCGCGCGTGCCGAGGCGATCGGGTGGTCGCCTGCGCTCATGCCCGGGGACAGAGCCCCGGGCGTGCGCCAGGCACCAACAGTCCACCGGACTGTGGGTGTCCGGGCGAACTCCTCCGGCCCGGGCTACGCCCGGCCCTCCCCCTTTACTTCGCTACGGCAACCACCCGACCGCCTCGGCAGGCACCGTCGTTGGCATGCGCCTGTCCGCCGGAACAGCCTCAGCCCGCCAGCGCCCGCAACAGCCGCGGCGCCTCGGCGCCGAAGGCATAACTGTCCATGCCCAGACAGCCATAGGTGATGCTGTCGTGCAGCCGCAACCCGGGGTGCCCGCTGCCACCTGCGCCCGCCGCCGGATAGAAGGGCAGCCAGTGTTCGTCGGTCGGGTGCATCAGCGCCGCATGGGGGGCGCGGGCGCAGTAGTCGTGCAGCGCGGGCCAGTCGGGCGCCGCGGCCTGTGCCTGAACCCAGGCACGGAACTGCGCACTCTCGGCGATCTCCGGGGCGTCCACCGGCGGCTGGCCGCCCGCGTAGACCAGCCGCAGGTTGTGGGTGACGCTGCCGGTGCCGACGATCAGCACGCCTTGCGCGGCCAGCGGCGCGAGCGCTGCGCCCAGCGCCACCAGCTGCGCCGGCGTCCAGCTCGGCACCCAGGCCAGCGGCAGCACCGGGATGTCGGCGTCCGGGAACATGTAGCGCAGCGGCGTCCAGATGCCGTGGTCCAGCCCACCCGCTTCGGCGCGCTGCACAGGCAGGCCGGCGCCTTCCAGCAAGGCCTGCACCTGGGTGGCCAATTCGGGCGCGCCGGGGGCGTCGTAACGCAGCGCCGACAGCGCGGCCGGGAAGCCGCCGAAGTCGTAGACCGCCTGGTGCTGCAGCGCCGCCAGCAAGGTGGG
>JAUSQH010000214.1 GCA_030652895.1 Alphaproteobacteria bacterium | reverse complement strand
AGGGTTTCCACCGCCTCGAATAATTCATCCAGCAAGGTCACCCGCAACATGCCCGCGCGGCGGAATGCGGCCTCATAGACGTCGTCCGATCCGGCCAGCGCGCCGGTGTGCGAGCTTGCGGCTTTCGCCCCTTCCGCATGACGTCCCGCCTTGATCACGATGACCGGCTTGATGCGGGCGCAGGCGCGCGCCGCCGACATGAATTTGCGGGCATGAGTGATCGATTCCACGTACAGCAGTACCGCGCTGACATCGGTATCACTGGCGAGGTAATCCAGCATGTCGCCAAAATCCACATCCGCCATCCCGCCCAGCGACACCATGTGCGAAAAACCAATATTCCGCGACGACGCCCAATCCAGCACCGAGGTCAGAACCGCGCCCGATTGGGTAACAAAGGCCAGCTTGCCGCGTAGGGCATTCACCGGGGCGAAACTGGCGTTCAGGTTGACGCCGGGCACCAGCATGCCCACGCAATTCGGCCCGATGATGCGCAGCAGGCGCGGCCTGGCCGCCTGCAACAATTTTTGCTGAAGGGCGCGTCCTTCCGCGCCCAGTTCGGCAAATCCGGCGGTGATGACGATGGCGGCCTTGACGCCACGTTGACCCAGCGCATCGATCAGACCGGGCACGGTGGCGGGGGGTGTGCAAATCACCGCAAGGTCCGGGGTGACTGGCAGGCTTGCCACGTCCTTGTAGGCGGTGAGCGACGCAATCATCGTCTCATTGGGATTTACCGGCAGGATCGGCCCCGTAAATCCCTGACCGAGCAGGTTTTTCATCAGCACCTGACCCACCGATCCCGGCCGTTGGCTGGCGCCGATCAGGGCGATACTTTGAGGCGCGAACAGGGACTGCAAATTACGCACTGACATCAGGGCCTGCTCCGTAGGTTAGCGTATTCAGACCACCGTCAACAATATCTGTTGACGGTTCCCCTTATTACGCGGCCTTGTAAACCGAGTCCGGCCCCGGCTCGCCGTCACACCTCGCGCGGCCGGTTTCGACCATGTGCAGCAGATGCGCCAGCACCGAGCGCCCGGCGGCGGGCCAGAGTTTTGAATCCACGTCCTTGTACATACGCGGCACCATATCGGTGATGCGGCCTACGCCGTCTTTCAGACAGGCGCCGATCTGCGCCTCGCGCTCAAAGCGGTGGCCGATATAAGCACGCACAAAATCCTGCGGGTGTTTGATGGCCGGGCCGTGGGTTGGCCAATAGATTTCATCGTCACGCGGCAGCAGAATATCCAGGCTGTGCATATAGTCTTTCATGTCGCCATCGGGGGGCGAAATAACCGTCGTTGACCAGCCCATCACATGATCGCCGGTGAACAGCGCTTTTTCCTCACGCAATGCAAAACAGATATGGTTGGACGTATGGCCCGGCGTATGCACGCATTCCACCGTCCAGCCGTCGCCTTTGATAATATCGCCATGGCGCACCGTGACATCCGGCACGAAATCCCTGTCTCCGCCCGCCTCGACGGTCTGCCCCGTAAGCACGCCTTTGCCGGAGCCATGCGGGCCATGGCCGTAGGATGGCGGATTGCCCGTCAGTTTCTTCAACGGCGTCGTGGCGGGTGAATGATCCATATGGGTGTGGGTGATCAGAATATGGGTGATGGTTTCGCCCTTCAGCCCGTCCACAATGGCGTGCACATGATCCATATCCAGCGGACCGGGGTCGATTACTGCGACTTTGCCTTTACCGATGATATAGGTGCCGGTGCCATGCTGGGTAAAACCGCTGGGATTGCGCGCAATCACGCGGCGGATCAAGGGCGAGATCTGCTCCATCGCGCCATATTCAAACGTCAGTTCACGGACATAGGGAATATCGACACCCATTTGAGGCTCCTATTCTGCCGCTAACGGACGATGCGCGCGGATGAGTTCAAGAATTTTTGCAGCGGCCAGCGGAATATTGGTGCCCGGGCCAAAGATGCCCGAAACCCCCGCCTTGTAAAGAAAATCATAATCCTGTTGCGGAATAACGCCGCCGCAAATCACCATGATGTCTTCCGCGCCCTGTTTTTTCAGTTCCGCGATCAGTTCCGGAACCAGCGTTTTATGCCCCGCCGCCTGGGATGAAACACCCACCACATGCACGTCATTTTCCACCGCATCGCGCGCGACTTCCGCGGGCGTCTGGAACAGCGGCCCGACATCCACGTCAAAGCCGATATCGGCGAACGCTGTTGCAATCACCTTGGCGCCCCGATCATGGCCGTCCTGACCCATTTTCACCACCAGCATGCGCGGGCGGCGGCCTTCGTCTTTTGCAAACGCTTCGACATCGCGCTGGATTTTTTCAAAACCCGCATCGCCTTCATAAGCCGCGCCATACACACCCGCAATGGATTGAACCTGGGCGCGGTGACGGCCGAATACTTCTTCCATGGCGTCAGAAATTTCGCCCACCGTTGCGCGCGCGCGCGCCGCGTCCACCGCCAGCGCGAGCAGATTGCCGTTCCCTGCTGCCCCCCTGGTCATAGCTTCCAACGCGGCCTTGCATTTGGCCTCGTCGCGATTGGTTCGGGTTTTTTTCAGCCGCACAATTTGCGACTCCCGCACGGCGGCGTTATCCACGTCCAGAATTTCCATCTGCTCCTTGCTGTCGGTCTGGTAGCGGTTGACGCCGACAATCACTTCTTCGCCGCGATCAATGCGGGCCTGACGGCGCGCCGCGGCTTCCTCGATTTTCAGCTTGGGCATACCGCTTGCGACCGCCTTGGTCATGCCGCCCAGTTCTTCAACCTCGGCAATCAGGCTGCGCGCGGCCACCGCCAGTTCATTGGTCAGCGCCTCTATGTAATAGGAACCGCCCAGCGGATCGACCACATTACACACGCCGGTTTCTTCCTGAAGGATAAGTTGCGTGTTACGCGCGATGCGGGCTGAAAAATCCGTAGGCAGAGCAATGGCTTCATCCAGTGCATTCGTATGCAGGCTCTGGGTGCCGCCAAGGGCCGCCGCCATCGCCTCAAACGCCGTGCGCACCACGTTATTGTAGGGATCCTGCTCGGTCAGCGACACACCGCTGGTCTGGCAATGGGTGCGCAGCATGGCGCTTTGCGGATTTTTCGCATTGAACCCGCCAATGATCTCGGCCCACAGCAGACGCGCGGCCCGCAGCTTCGCCACTTCCATGAAAAAATTCATGCCGATGGCGAAGAAGAACGACAGGCGGGGCGCAAATTCATCCACATCCTGCCCGGCGGCCATGGCGGCGCGCACATATTCCTTGCCATCGGCCAGGGTGAAGGCCAGTTCCTGCACTTGCGTGGCGCCCGCTTCCTGCATGTGATAGCCGGAAATTGAAATCGTGTTGAACTTCGGCATATGTTTGGAGGCGTAGCCGATAATGTCGGCCACAATGCGCATGCTGGGTTCGGGGGGATAGATATAGGTGTTGCGCACCATGAACTCTTTCAGAATGTCGTTCTGAATCGTACCCGCCAGTTTATCAGGCGTCACACCCTGT
>JAUSQH010000425.1 GCA_030652895.1 Alphaproteobacteria bacterium | reverse complement strand
TGCCCGCCATCCAGTTCCACAGCAAGCTGAATAGAGGGGCAATAAAAATCAAGCACATAAGGCCCTATCGGATGCTGACGGCGGAAATTAAGACCGTTCATTTGCTCACGCCGCAGCCGCCACCACAGTCTCTTTTCCGCTTCGGTCATGGTCTTGCGCAAACGGCGGGCCCGCTGTGTGATTACCGGCGTCCGGGCAAAGTGCGAGCCCCCAGACCCCCTCCCGGCCTCCCCCTTGCAGGGGGAGGAGGTCCCCAGCCTCTGCCGATCCAATTGCGTCACCGGTCCACCTCCCCAAACACAATATCGAGCGAACCGAGAATCGCCGATGCGTCCGCCAGCATATGGCCCGTGCACATATAATCCATGGCCTGCAGATGCGCAAAACCCGGTGCGCGCAACTTGCAGCGATAGGGTTTGTTGCTGCCATCCGAAATCAGATACACGCCGAATTCGCCCTTGGGCGCCTCAACGGCCGCGTAAATTTCGCCCGCCGGAACATGATACCCTTCCGTGTACAGCTTGAAGTGATGAATGAGCGCTTCCATCGAGCGCTTCATTTCTCCGCGCTTGGGGGGCGTCACTTTGCCGTCATTCACCGACACCGGACCTTCGGGCATTTTTTTTATACACTGCATCATGATGTTCGTGCTCTGACGCATTTCCTCAACCCGGCACAGATAGCGATCGTAACAATCACCGTTCTTCCCCACGGGAATCTGGAATTCCAGATCGTTGTAGCATTCATAGGGCTGGGCGCGCCGCAAATCCCACGCCGCGCCGCTGCCGCGCAGCATGACGCCCGTAAAACCCCAATCCAATGCGTCCTGCAAACTGACCACGCCGATATTGACGTTACGCTGCTTGAAAATACGGTTGTCCGTGAGCAATCCTTCGATATCGTCCAGCACCTTCGGGAACTGTTCGCAGAACGCATAAATATCTTCCGCCAGGCCCGCAGGCATATCCTGATGCACGCCGCCGGGCCGGAAATAGGCCGCATGCATGCGCGAGCCCGAAACCCGTTCATAAAAAATCATCAGCTTTTCGCGCTCTTCAAACCCCCACAAAGGCGGGGTCAGCGCGCCCACATCCATCGCCTGCGTCGTAACATTCAGCAGGTGATTGAGCAGACGGCCAATTTCACAGAACAGCACGCGGATATATTGCGCGCGGATAGGAATCTCCAGTCCCACCAGGCGCTCCACCGCCAGGGCAAAAGCATGTTCCTGGTTCATCGGCGCGACATAGTCCAGCCGGTCAAAATACGGCACCGCCTGCAGATAGGTCTTGTGTTCGATCAGCTTTTCGGTGCCGCGATGCAGCAGGCCGATATGCGGATCAACCCGGGTGACAATCTCGCCATCCATTTCCAGGATCATGCGCAGCACACCGTGCGCTGCGGGATGCTGCGGGCCGAAATTCAGATGAAATTTGCGATTGTCCGGATCGAATGCTTCAGTCACGGTCTAGCGCCTGTCTTTGGTGACAATAGGTGTGGCCTTTTCGTCGCCCGGCAACGGATATTCCGCGCCTTCCCAGGGGCTGAGAAAATCAAACGAGCGAAACTCCTGGGTCAGCTGCACAGGTTCGTTTACGACACGTTTGCGTTCATCGTCATAGCGCACCTGAACAAATCCGGTAAGCGGAAAATCCTTGCGCAGCGGATGCCCCTCAAACCCGTAATCGGTGAGTAACCGCCGCAGATCCGGATGGTCCGTGAAGGCGATGCCAAACATGTCAAACACTTCGCGCTCATACCAGTTCGCACAGGGGAACAGGCTGACCGCACTGGGCGCGGCGACATCTTCGCCTATGGGCATCTTTACGCGAACGCGCTGATTCTGATGTACACTGAGCATATGATAGATCAGATCAAACCGTTCCCCACGTCCGGGATAATCGGCGGCGGTAATGTCAATCAGCTGACTGAACCGGCAGTTGGGATCTTTGCGCAAATAGCCAAGTACGGCGAGCAGATGGCTGACGTGGATGCACACGGTAAGTTCGCCATGCGCAATCGTGACAGCGGTTACCGCCTGCGGCAACGCGTCCTCGATTTGCTCCCCTAACTCACGAAGTACTGTTACGTCCATACTCTCGGCCTGACCTGTTACTGACCCGCAGCCTATACCGGCCCGCACCGGAATAAGCCAGCGGTTGACCCCTGGTTATCTGCTAGCGGGCGATTGTTCCTTCGCGGCGGATTTTGCGTTGCAGTTGCAGAATGCCATACATCAGCGCCTCGGCGCTCGGCGGGCATCCCGGCACATAAATATCCACTGGCACAATGCGGTCGCACCCGCGCACCACCGAATAGGAATAATGATAGTACCCGCCGCCATTGGCGCAACTGCCCATGGAAATCACATAGCGCGGCTCCGGCATCTGGTCATAGACCTTGCGCAGCGCGGGCGCCATCTTGTTGGTAAGTGTGCCCGCGACGATCATCACGTCGGACTGGCGCGGGCT
>JAUSQH010000209.1 GCA_030652895.1 Alphaproteobacteria bacterium | reverse complement strand
CCAGGGTTACGAGACGGTGCGATACACCGCCAGCGCGATCACCGACCTGACGGTGCATTCGCTGACCGACGCCGAGCCGCCGGCCGACCTGTGCCGCTTCGAGGCCGACTTGCTGCAGGCACAAGGCCTGCCCGCGGGTGTCGGGCTCAACCACCGGCTGGTCCACTTCCAGCACTTGTTTTCGGGCTCGAGCTACGCCGCCGGCTACTACGTCTACCTCTGGGCCGAAGTGCTCGACGCCGACGGCTACGACGCCTTCACCGAAGCGGGCAGCCCCTTCGACCCCCAGGTGGCGGCGCGCTTGCAGCGCTACATCTACGGCAGCGGCAACAGCCTGGAGCCCGGCGCCGCGTTTGCCGCTTTCCGCGGCCGCGCGCCGACGGTGACGCCGCTGCTGCGCAAGCGCGGCCTGCTGGCCGAGCCGGCATGAACGGCGGGCGCCGCCGCAGCGGGGCGCCGCGGTGAGCGCCAGCGCCGTGCTGCTGGCCGGGGCCACCGGACTGGTCGGCCGTGAACTGCTGTCACTGTTGCTGGCCGACCCCGCCACAGCGGTGGTGCACGCGCTGACGCGGCGGCCGCAGCCGCTGAGCGCGCAGCCGCGCCAGCTGCACTGGCACGAGGTCGACTTCAGCGCCCTGCCGGCGCTGCCGGTGGCGCATCTGGCGCTGTGCGCGCTCGGCACGACGATCGCGCGCGCCGGCTCGCAAGCGGCCTTCCGCGCCGTCGACCACGACGCCGTGCTCGCTTTTGCGCACGCGGCGCGGCGCGCCGGCGCGACCCGATTCGGCGTAGTCTCGGCGCTCGGCGCCAACCCGGCTTCGGCGACCTTCTACAACCGCGTCAAGGGTGAGATGGAAGCGGCGGTGGCCACGCTCGGCTTCGACAGCGTCGTCATCGCCCGGCCCTCGCTGCTGGTCGGCGACCGCGCGGCGCTGGGCCAGCCGCGGCGCCGTGGCGAACAGATCGTGCTGCGCCTGGCCGTGCCGCTGCGCGGCCTGATCCCGGCGACCTGGCGGCCGATCGACGCCGCCACCGTGGCCCGCGGCCTGTGCCGGGCGATGGCCCAGCAACGCCCCGGCGTGCAATTCATCGAATCGCGTGCTTTGTTGAGGTTGGGCAAATGAAGATCCAGTTTTTCGGCGCTGCCGACAGCGTCACCGGTTCGCGCCACCGCGTGG
>JAUSQH010000387.1 GCA_030652895.1 Alphaproteobacteria bacterium | reverse complement strand
CCTCGGTGAAGGCGATCAACGCCGCGCGCATGGCGCTGCGCGGCGACGGCACCCATTTCGTCAGCCTCGACAAGGTCATCAAGACCATGCGCGAGACCGGCGCCGACATGATGAGCAAGTACAAGGAAACCGCGCGCGGCGGCCTGGCGGTCAACATCGTCGAATGCTGAGCGCCGCGGCCGCCGCTCAGCGCGGCCGGCCCTCGGCCAGCATGCGGCGGGCGGCGCGGGCGAAGTCCGAAAACGGCCGCAGATCGGCGGCGCTGCCGTCGACGAAGACGGCTTGCGAGGCGCCGCCGGTGCCGGCCGTCGAGCGCAAGGACAGCAGGGCGCGGCGGAATGCCGCGACATCGGCCGCCGGCGCGTCCGGGTGGGCGACGAAGGCCGGCGTCGTCACGCTGCCGACCTGCACGATGGGCGCCAGGTCGCTGGTGTCGACACCCATCGCTTCGCGCATCTGGCCCTGGGCGCCGTTGACCATGTCGACTTCGCCGTTGGCCAGCGCCAGCAAGGCCGAGTTCAGGCTCGGATAGACCAGCGCACGCACGCTGTCGTCGAGCTTTTCGGCCGCACGCCAGCGGTAAAAGCTCATCGTCACGATCGACATCGGGTCGATGACAGCGACGCGCTGGCCGCGCCCCGCGGCCATGCCACCCGTGGCCAGCCGCCGCGGCCCCCAGATGTGAATCGTCGACTCGGTCATCGACCGCGCCACGAGCGTGAAACCCCAGTCCTCGATCGCGATCAGCGCCAGGTGCACCGGCATCAAGGTGAAGGGCTGGCCAGGGTCGCGCGCGTTGTCCAGCAGCGCGCCGAAACCGGCGGCGGTGTAGAACTCGACCCGGCGCCCGAGCTGCGTCTCGAGGTGTTTGCGCATCGGCTCGTAGACGTTCAGCATCGCCCGCGTCGACAGATACGGCACCAGGCCGACGCGCAGCGCCGCAGGCTGTGCCATCGCTGCCAGCGGCAACCCTGCGATGGCCGCCAGCAACCAACTGCGCCGACCGATGAGCCGCCGGGTCATGGCGACCTCCCTTCACCGATGCTGTCGAGCCAGGCCAGGAATTCGGCCACTGCCAGCGGCTTGGTGAAATAGCGGTCGAAACCGGCGTCGATGCCGCGCTCACGATCGCGCTCCATCGCGTTCGCGGTCAGCGCGACGATGGGGCGGGCGCGCAGCGCCGGAATCGCCCGCAGGCGCCGGCAGACTTCGTAGCCATCCATGCCCGGCAAGGCGATGTCGACGACGACTGCGTGCGGCGCCTGCTCGCGCGCCAGCAGCAGGCCGCTGGCACCGTCGACGGCGGTCAGCAAGCGCAGCGCCGGGCGCAGCCGCAGCACCTCGGCCAGCAATTGCACG
>JAUSQH010000379.1 GCA_030652895.1 Alphaproteobacteria bacterium | reverse complement strand
GTCCATCGGGGTTTCGCGCCGCCATTTCCAGACACTGCCGGTAGTACCTGAGCGCATTTTGCGACTGCCCCCATTTGTCGTACAACACCGCTAGATTGAAGACATATTTGGCGTTTTCCGGATCAAGCGACACAGCCCTGTCCAAACTGCGCGCCGCCATCTCGAAATTCCCCTGCGCCATCTGAATCATACCTATCTGTGCGGGTAATAGCGCCGTCCTGGGATTAAGCCGCTGCAATCTTTCAAGTTGCGCCACTGCTCGCTGCGGCTCTTGCGCCGATACCAGGCCAAGCAGATTGACGAGCGCCCACTCATCGCCGGGGAACGCCGCCAGCACGTCTTCATAAGCGCCAACCGCCGTCAGCGTACGGCCTAGTTTTTGTAATGCCGCGGCACGCCCCAACAGAGCAAGCCTGTCCTTGGGGTTGTTGCGTAGCAATTGGTCATAAATAGGCAGCGCTTCGCCCGGCTGGCCGTTGTCAAGCATGAATGCCGCGCTTTCATAGCGTTCACGGATTACTTCCGTATCATCCGTAATCTCAACCGGTGTGCGCTGTCCGATATCTTCAGCGCGCCTGGTGCGGTCAATAGTGATGGGTGCACCAAGACCGGACAGAGCCTCACGCTTCATCTGTTCTTCGACGAATTTTTCCAGACCGCCATCTTGTACACGCATTTGTCCGGGCCTGGATTGCGCCGGGCCGGGAGGCGCGCCAATGCGCTCAGGGGCGGCGCGTTCAGGGGCTAAAACTGTCGCTGCCGGTGGGGGCGCCGCAAGATCAGTGAATTCGCCATCAATTTCTTGCGCCAGACTTTCCGCTGCTTCGGCTATTGAGGGGTCGGGCGTCGGTTGGTAAACAGGTTCAGGCTCCGCTGCCTCCCGCATCTCGGCAATGGGGGGTGCTGGTGCCGGAACTATTTCAGGCTCTGCAATCTGCTGGGGCGGACTTGCAGGAATTAACAATGCGATGGCAACTGCAATAACGCCAAGCCCGACCAGGCCAAACAGCACCAAACGTGCAATGCGCATAGCGCCGCCCTGTTTCGCCGTGGACGCAAAACCCTGCGCCATCAGGCGCTCCGCCAACGGCGCGGCCGTACCCGCCTGCGGCGCGGCAGTGCCAGGATCGGGTCTGACTGAACCCTTTTCGCGCAATTGCGATGCTTGATGAAGGGCTTTGTAAAGCAGGCTCATGCCGGTTTCCCGTGCGGTCTTCGCTGAGTCGTAGTAACTTTATACATGAATTCTGCATCTTCTCGCGATCATTCCGTTTTTAGCCATGCCAGCGCTGCTTCCAGGCCTGGAACATAAGAATATTCCATAGTGACTGGGGGCTCTCGCTGCCATCCTTCTGCAGGCGTTCCCAGGCCGCCCATACCGCCGCGCCGTTAAAAAAACCATCCTGTTCCAGCGCCGTCGGGGCCAGCAGGGCCGCCCCCCAATCCCGCAACGGTCCGCGCAGCCAATCCTGCAAGGGTACGGCAAACCCCGCCTTGGGTCTGTCGATCAAAGCCGGTGGCAGATAACGGCCCAGCAGCCTGCGCAATATCCACTTGCCTTCCCCGCCGCGCATTTTCGTCTCAAGAGGAAGCGTCCAGGAAAATTCAACCAGCCGGTGATCCAGCAGGGGTTCGCGCGCTTCCAGCCCGACCGCCATGCTGGCCCGGTCCACCTTGGTCAGAATATCGCCAGGCAGGTAACCCAGCATATCGTCAAACTGCATATGCGGAACGAATGACGCTTCGCTAACGGGAAACGCATGGCCAATGCGCTGTCGCGGAGGATGGCGCAAAAACCGGTTTGGAGCCGTCCCCTGCTGCATCAGAATCTGATACAGCCCGGCCCGGTCCTGCGCCCCGAAAGCGGCTGCAAGCTGGTGCAGTTTTTCACCCGGCTGATTGATCCGGGACAGCAATGGCAGCAGGGCGACTGCCCTGTCCCAGCGATCAGCGGGTACCCGGTGCAATATTTGTGCGGCAGAGCGGCGCAGCACCGGGGGCAGCGGCTCCAGTATTTTAGTGAGACGGTCGAACCAGCGATACCGGCTATAGCCCGCAAATAGTTCATCTCCGCCATCCCCGGACAGCGCAACGCGCACATGCCGCTGGGTAAGGGCGGAAACAAGACAGGTGGGCAGTTGCGAGGAATCGCCAAACGGTTCGTCATAGATATCCGCAAGCTGTGGCACGATCTGCAAGGCGTCGTATGCAGAGAATAAATGCTCCGTATGATCTGTGCCAAGAATATCTGCAACCTGACGGGCATAGGGCGCTTCATTCAGCCGGTCATCAGAAAACCCAATGGTGAATGTGCGCACGGGCCGGGTGCTTTGTGCCTGCATCAGCGCCACCACCAGGGACGAATCCACGCCGCCGGATAAAAACGCCCCCAGCGGCACATCCGCCACCATGCGCCGCCCGACAGCGTCCTTCAGCAGCGCAGCCAGCGTATCCAGCGCGTCCGTCGCATCCATGCCCGTAACCGCGCTGGCATACCCGGCGCGCACCACCTGCGTCAGATCCCAATAAGTTTCAAAGCGAATCTGTCCGTCCTGCGCCAAGTGCAGCATGGTTCCCGGCATCAGTTTATAGACCCCGTGATAAATGCTTTGCGGAGCCGCAATATACGAATATGCAATCATCTCCCCTACCGCGGCGGGGTCGATCTGCGGGCGAAACCCGTCAAAGCAGTGCAGCGCTTTCAGTTCAGAGCCAAACAAAAACAGTCCATTCTGATGGCTCCAATATAATGGCTTCACTCCCATCCGGTCACGGACCAGCGTCAGATTATGAAGCTGTTTATCCCATACCACGATCGCGAACATGCCCAACAGGCGGCGCACCGTCTCGCTTATGCCCCAGCACGCAAAGCCTTCTGCAATGACTTCGGTGTCGCTGTGGCCGCGAAAGGCATGGCCCCGGCGCTGCAACTCCTGACGCAATTCGGTAAAATTATAAACCTCCCCATTATAGGCAATGACATAGCGGCCGTTGCCGGACTGCATAGGTTGTGCGCCCTGTGCGGATAAATCGATGATGGACAGCCGTCGATGCCCAATACCCACGCCCGCCAACGCATCCACCCACGCCCCGGAATCATCCGGTCCGCGATGCTTTAGACTTTCAGCCATACGCCGCGCCTGATCCGCCAATGCAGCGGCCTCACCCGGGCGTGACGGCCTGCGGTCAACAAAGCCCGCTAACCCGCACATTGCAACTTCGCCATATATATTCCACGTGATTCGTATAGAAACGGCTATATTAGCAGCAACTGACGCAATGGATGGCGCAATGAATAAAACCCGGCCGATGGAAAGCCCGCGTGGCGAAGTGGACCCCCGGTTCTGGAGCGGCAAGAGAGTTTTTCTTACCGGACACACGGGCTTCAAGGGAAGCTGGCTGTCGGTCTGGCTGGCGCGCATGGGCGCGGAAATTTTTGGCTTTGCGCTTGTCCCCGAACAGGACGACGACATGTTCGCGGCGCTGGATATACCGGCCCGACTGGGGGGGAGATTGCGTCACCAGATCGGCGATGTGCGCGATCTGACTGCCTTGACACAGGCGGTGCGCCATGCGCGCCCCGATGTTATTTTTCATATGGCGGCGCAGCCGTTGGTGCGGCGCTCCTACCGCATGCCGGTTGAAACACTCGCGACCAATGTGATGGGCACGGCCCATTTGCTGGAGGCCGCGCGCGCCCATGACGCAGTGAGCGCAATCGTCATTATCACCACTGATAAAGTGTATGAAAACACCGGTGGTGACCAGGCTTATAGCGAGGATGACCGGCTGGGCGGGCATGATCCCTACAGCGCCAGCAAAGCCATGGCCGAACTTGCCGTCAGCGCCTGGCGGCGGTCATTCTTTGCAGACGGCCGCCCGGCGGTTGCGACCGCGCGTGCGGGCAATGTGATCGGTGGCGGAGACTGGAGCGAAGACCGCCTGATCGCGGACGCCATGCGCGCCTGGCGCGACGACCGCGAACTAATTATCCGCAATCCATCTGCCACCCGTCCCTGGCAACATGTCAGCGATCCGCTGCGCGGCTATCTCGTGCTGGCGCAGGAATTGGCATCCGAGGGCGCGCGCTATGCCCAGGCCTGGAACTTTGGACCGGAAATATATTCCGTATGCGACGTACAAGGCGTGATTGACCGTCTGGCCAAGAGCATGCGCGATCATGATTTCGCCGCACGCTGGCGCGCCGATCCGTCCACCGGCCAACCCCATGAGGCGACGCGTCTTGAGCTTGATTGCAGCAAGGCGCGTGAGGAACTGCACTGGCGGCCAAAGCATGGGCTTGATGAGGCGTTATCGTTGACCGCCGACTGGTACCGCGCGCAAATTTCCGGCGCTTCACCACAGGCCTTGTTTGATCTTACGCTTGCGCAGACCTAGAGTCTTTCTGTTTTAAGTTGAAGCGTATCCTGCGTTTCGAAGGTGGTATGCGTATTCTTGTTGCGTGAAGGCCCCCGAGGAATCCGGAATTGCCGATCCAATAATATAGCGCTGCGCGATATGGCGTAGAAGAATGGAACGGAAAATTCTTCTGTTGCCACACGCCTGGAGCGTCTCAGTACAAAAAGACGCGCTGAGACGCCCCTAAAGCGATATCGTTCAGCCAACGCGCTATTGCGCCACCAGGCCGCCGTCCACCACCATCGAATGGCCCGTGACGAAAGAAGCGTGGTCCGAGCATAGCCACACTGCCGCCTCACCGATTTCGGTTGGTTTACCCAGCCGCCCGACTGGCTCGGTCGCAGTAAGCGCGGCGACCATTTCAGGATCGGTTCCACCCAATCGGCCCACCATGGGCGTATCGATAAGACCAGGGCATACGCAGTTCACCCGGATGCCTTGCTTGGCATATTCCAGCGCGGCTGTCTTGGTCAGGCCGATCACCCCATGCTTTGAGGCCACATACGCGCCCAAGCCAGGGAAGCCGACAAGACCTGCGACCGACGCGGTGTTGACAATGGCGCCGCCGCCACCTTTCAACATTGCCGGGATCTGGTATTTCATGCACAGATAAACACCCTTGAGATTGACCGCGATGATCTTGTCAAACTCGTTGGCCGGCATATCCGCAGACGACGCCTGCTTTCCTTCGATGCCGGCATTGTTGAACGCGGCGTCCAGACGTCCGTGCGCCGTCATGGCGCGCTCGACAAGTGTTTTGACATCGGTTTCCACTGTCATGTCCGTTTTGACAAACAGTCCCTGCTGACCCTGTTTATTGATCATCGACAGGGTTTCTTCGCCACCCTTCTCATTGACGTCGGCAATGATGACGCGCGCGCCTTCGCGTGCAAATATCTGCGCCGTGGCGCGGCCAATACCCGACGCTGCGCCCGTGATGATAACGACTTTACCTTCCATGATACCGGTCATTTTATGCTCCTGATTTGAGTTTAAGAAATTACTCCGCCGCTGCGGCTTGCGCGGGGATTGGTTCGGACGCTAGGACGCCTTTGGCTTCCAGCGCGGCAATCCTGTCTTTGGAATAGCCGAGATACTCGCCCAGCACGGCGGCATTGTGTTCCCCCAGGAACGGCGCCACCAGATCGAGATGGCCCGGAAACGCCGAGAACCGCAAAGGCATACCGGGAACCTGAAACCGGCCAAGCGCGCGATCGTCAATCCAGCGCACGGTTTCGCGTTCAATCAGATGCGGATGCTGACAGGCCTGCTCGACAGATAAAATCGGGGCCACCGGAATATGGTTATCTTCCAGAATGCGGATGGCTTCTTCATCGCTTTCCTGCGCCTGCAGCCAACCCTCTATTATGGCGATCAGTTCCAACTGATTTTCCGCACGCGCCGCATTGTCGCAAAATTTGGGGTGCTCGATAATATCGGGGCGTCCCAGCACTTCACAAAAACGAGGCCACATATTCAGAATCGGCAACAGGAATACCGGCATTGTCTTGCCCTGAAAAATCCCCGCAGGAGCGACCGCATAATGGTGCGAGCCGGAGCGCGTTGGTTTGATCTCACCCTTGCTGCACGACCAGACCTGCACATTGACTTCGTGATGATGGAAGTAGCTGTCGAGCAGCGATACATCGACATATTGCCCACCGTGGCCGCGTTCCCGATGCAGCAGCGCATAACCGATCGCCGCCGCCGCATGCACGCCGGTGCCGACATCGCCCAGCGCCAGTTGCGGAAAAGCCGGCGCCTTGTCAGGATCGCCTATCATGCTGGTCACCCCCGCATATGCCTGGCCGATATTGTCAAACCCGGGCATGGCGCTGAGCGGCCCGGTCTGGCCAAATGCGGAGATCGAGCACATGATGATATTCGGATTGATCGCCTTCACAACATCATAGCCCAGGCCGAGGCGGCCAATCACGCCGGGCGCAAAATTCTCGATGAATACATCGCATGTGGCGATCAGGCCTTTGAGGATTTCCAGCCCTTCCGGGGTCTTGGGATCAAGGCAGACGGCTTTCTTGCCGCGGTTCTGTTGCACGTAATAGGCGCTGCGCCCATCCTTGAGAAACGGAAATTTGCGGCTTGGATCGCCGCCTGGAAATTCAACCTTTATGACTTCTGCGCCCATTTCCACCATGAGCCGCGTTGCCGCCGGCCCGGCCAGGAATTGGGTAATATCGAGAACGCGGTACCCCTCCAATATGTGCTGCATGATGGCCTCCCTACCGTTTGCGCGATTTTATTATGTGCTCGCTTAGTAAGAGCGTGACAGGCGGGCGCGGAGCCGTCAAGTGCCAAGGAAACCGCGTTATAGGGTGGCGCTCAAGCGGATATAGCGTTGCCAGGGTGTGAGGTTATTGCGCGGCTGCCGCCTGCGCCGGGATGGGTTCACTGGCCAGCACGCCGCGGCTTTCCAGGGCGGCAATTTTATCACTGCTATAGCCAAGATATTCGCCCAGCACTTGCGCATTATGTTCTCCCAGGAACGGCGCCACCAGATCAAGATGTCCCGGAAATTCCGAAAACCGCAACGGCATACCGGGAACCAAAAACCGGCCAAGCCCGCGATCGTCAATCCAGCGCACGGTTTCACGTTCCAGCAGGTGCGGATGCTGACAGGCTTGTTCCACGGAGAGTATCGGCGCCACCGGAAGCCGGTTTTCCTCCAGAATACGGATTGATTCCGCATCGCTTTCCTGCGCCTGCAACCACCCTTCGATGATCGCAATCAACTCAAGCTGATTTTGCGCGCGCTTGCCATTCTCGTTAAATCTTGGATGATCGATCAGGTCCGGTCGGCCAATCACTTCGCAGAATTTCGGCCACATATTCAGAATTGGCAAAATAAGGATTGGCATCTCCTTGCCCTGGAAAATGCCCGCTGGCGCCGCCCCGGCAAAGTGCGAGCCGGCGCGCGTCGGCTTGATTTCACCTTTACTTAGCGACCACACCTGCACATTCGCATCGTGATGATGGAAATAGGTATCAAGCAGGGACACCTCGACATATTGCCCCCCAAAGCCCCGTTCACGATGAAACAGCGCAAAACCAATAGCCGCAGCCGCATGCACACCGGTGCCGATATCGCCGAGCGCCAGTTGCGGCAAGACCGGCGTCTTTCCCGGCTCGCCGATCATGCTGGTGACACCTGCAAAGGCCTGGCCGATATTGTCAAAGCCCGGCATATGCGCCAGCGGCCCGGACTGGCCAAACGCCGAAATCGAACACATGATGATGTTGGGATTGATTGCCCGCACCACGTCCCAGCCGAGACCCAGGCGGCTGATCACCCCGGGCGCGAAATTCTCGATGAACACGTCACATTTGGCCAGCAGCCCCTTCAGGATTTCCAATCCCTCGGAACTTTTGGGATCCAGGCAGATGGCTTTCTTACCCCGGTTCTGCTGCACGAAATAGGCGCTGCGGCCATCCCTGAGAAACGGGAACAGGCGGCTGGGATCGCCGCCTGGAAATTCGGCCTTGATCACCTCCGCGCCCATTTCGACGAGCAGCCGGGTAGCGGCGGGGCCAGCCAGAAATTGCGTAATATCAAGAACGCGAATCCCGTCCAGAATGTGCTGCATGTTAGCCTCCCCGTTTTTTGCGCGCTGTTAAAATAGGCGCGATTATGGAGAGCGTGACAGGCAGGCAGCGAACCGTCAAGACGCGACGCCTTACGGGAAATCGGACATGAAAATCATGCCCTTTTCTATGACGGCGTAGGGGCCTGCGGCACGAGCATCGCCGTAGCCGAGCTTTTTGCGATCAGCTCATCCTTGTTATTGAATAATTCGGCCTCCAGAAATCCTACGCTTTTCCCCATGCGTAAAACGTGCCCCACAGCCTTATGCGCGCCCGGCAGCGACGAGCGGAAAAAGCTGACCTTGAGCTCCAGTGTTGGCGGGCCGAGCGTCAGTTGTGAAGCCACCAGCACCGCATGGGCCATGGCCGCGTCCAGCATGGCGGTAACAAACCCGCCCTGAATCACCCCAGCCGTCTGGCATAAATCTTCCCCGGGATGAAACAGCAGGACGGCCTGCCGTTTTTCCCGGCTGACGGAATGGATGTTTCCGTCCAGATAGCGCATGAATTCAAGCTTGCGGATACGCGCGCGCAGCGCCTGCAACATCTCCTCGTCTGTCATGCAAATTCCTGATCAGCCGCGCGCGGCGGCGCCGGCATCGATGGTGATGACTGTGCCGCTGATATAGCTTGCCCGTTCAGACGCCAAAAACGCCACCAGGTCCGCCACTTCTTCCGGCTTCCCCGCCCTGCCGAATGGCAGCGCCGCCATCATTTTTTGCCAGGCGGGGGATTCCACACCACCCGCCATGCCCTGGGCCAGTGACCGCAGCCGCTCGGTTTCGATCATGCCGGGATTGACTGCGACAACGCGAATGCCGTCATTGGCGCTGACCGCGCCCATTGCACGCGAAAACGCCATCAGCGCCGCGTTGCCCGCGCCGCCAGCAATATAGGTTGCCGTGGGCCGTTCTCCGCCCACACCGATTACGTTGACGATTACACCCCGCTTGCGCGCCTTCATTTGCGCATACATTTCCCGGCACATATTGATATAGCCAAAGACCTTCAGATCCCAGGCCGCGCGCCAGCGCGCCTCATCCACCGCATCAATAGCGCCGCCGGGAATGGCGCCCGCATTATTCACCAGAATATCCGCGTCCGGACAGGCGGCAATCAGCCGTTTGACATTTTCACCATCGCTCAAATCCATCGGATGGATGGTGACCGAAACCTGATGCTTGGCGCGTATGGCGTCACGCACCGCGGCGAGATCAGCTTCTGTACGGGCGGCAAGGTGCAAATGGCATCCTTCCTCCGCCAGCGTGTTTGCGATGGCGCGGCCTATGCCCTTTGAGGCCCCTGTGATGATGGCGGTTTTATCGCGAAGATTGAGCTGCATGGGCGTTTCCCTATAGAATTTTTCAACCTGTAGTCTAGCCCAATCACCGCAAACAGCAATCCCGCCAGTATGCAAATAGCCAAACAAGCCACGTCGAATTACAACTATACCGGGCGACAAACACTTAAATCGTTTGTATTATTAAAATAAATCATATATTCGCCCGCTACCCGTCCAGAAAAACATAGCTAAAGCCTTCCGTAGTCAAAATAATTTTTAGTGCATATCGATGAAATATTCATAAATACTTATAAATTATTTATCTAGTTTATGATTTTTTGTATAAATATTTGACGCTAAAATTAATATTTAGACATTCTAACGGGAACTTCGCGAAATAAAAAAATCTTATAGCCTTTAGACTTACTATTATCGCTTGTTTTTCCTTAAATCTCGTTTTATTTATACCTCCTTTATTTCGCTGACCGGCGTGTCTTAACATAACTCCTCACATAGGGTGCCTCACGTGGACTTTTCTGAAGCGAGTCTGCCAAAACCTCTGGCGCACTTATACCGCTATTGGCAGGCAAAACGCGGCGATCGCTTGATGCCATCGCGTACGGATATAAACCCCTCGGAAATGCAGGCCTTTTTACCACATACCATGTTGATTGATGTAGTGTTCGATGCGCAACGCGGCACACGATTCCGGCTGCGCCTGGTTGGCACCCACGTGGTTGACGGGTATGGCGTTGAAGTGACCGGGAAATATCTTGATGAACTTGATCTTGGTGAACAGCGGGACAAACTGATAGAAGCGTGTTTACATAGCGTGAAACGCAAAAAACCGGCCTACCGGTCGGGGGAACTGCGCCACCACATTACCAATGAAAACATTCACTATGAACGTCTCGGCCTTCCGCTTTCCAGCGATGGCGAAACAGTAAACATTCTTCTGATCGGCAGTCTGCTACAGCGCGTACCCGGTTAGTGGAGTTTGTTCGCCCGCTCCCGGCGGCGCTTCGCGCATTACTTCCTTGACAGTTTGCAAGCCTCAAATTAAAACCTGATCGGACTTAGCACTCGCAGACTATGAGTGCTAATCGGCTGTGATCCTCATAGCCCCAGTTATCATTGACATTATGAATTGAGGGAGACTTTGCATATGGCATTCAGACCGTTGCATGACCGGGTTCTTGTCCGGCCGCTGGACGCGGAAGAAAAGACATCCGGCGGAATTATCATACCTGGCACTGCCCAGGAGAAGCCACAAGAAGGCAAGGTTGTCGCTGTTGGGCCCGGCGCGCGACGCGAAGATGGCTCTATCGCCAAGCTTGACGTGAAGGTCGGTGATCGCGAGCTGTACGGCAAATGGTCCGGCACAGAGATCAAGATCCACGTCGAAGAACTGATGATCATGA
>JAUSQH010000371.1 GCA_030652895.1 Alphaproteobacteria bacterium | reverse complement strand
GGCCCGGGCCGAGGCGGCTGGCGCGGGCGCCGATCTGGTGCTGATCACCGAACTGTTCCTGGTAGGCTATCCCCCGGAAGATCTGGTGCTGAAGCCATCCTTTCAGGAAGCCGTCGCCCAGGCCATGCAGGCGCTGGCGGCGGAAACCGCCGATGGCGGCCCGGCCATGCTGATAGGCGCGCCCTGGCTGGACAAGGGACGGCTTTATAATGCGATGCTGTTGTGCGATGGCGGGCAGATTACCGCCATGCGCTACAAACATGATCTGCCCAATTATGGCGTTTTCGACGAAAAGCGCGTGTTCAAACAGGGGCCGATGCCCGGGCCTGTAAACTTTCGCGGCGTGCGGCTGGGTGTGCCCATCTGCGAAGATATCTGGCAGCCCGATGTGGTCGAATGCCTGGTGGAGACCGGCGCTGAAATTCTGCTCGTCCCGAACGGCTCGCCCTATGAAGTCGACAAGGTGGATGCGCGTATGAACCGGGCGGTGGCGCGGGTTGCCGAAAGCCATCTGCCGCTGGTCTATGTTAATCAATATGGCGGGCAGGACGAACTGGTGTTCGACGGCGGCTCGTTCGTGCTCAATGGCGATTGTTCGATGGCGGTGCAGATGCCGCACTGGCGCGAAGGCCTGGTGATGACGAGTTGGGCGCGTGAAGCCACGGGCTGGCGCTGTACAGTGGGCGAACGCGCCACGCCGCCTGATGCAATGGAGGCAATCTATCAGGCCATGATGCTGGGCCTGCGCGATTATGTGAACAAGAACCACTTTCCCGGGGTGCTGCTGGGTCTTTCCGGCGGTATTGACAGTGCGCTGAGCGCGGCGGTGGCCGTCGACGCGCTGGGGCCGGAGCGGGTGCGCTGTGTGATGATGCCGTATATTTACACGGCGCAGGAAAGTCTGGATGACGCAGCGGAATGCGCAAAATTACTGGGTGTGCGCTATGATATCGTGTCAATCAAACCAGCGGTGGACTCTTTCAAGGATATGCTGGCGCCGCTGTTTGCCGGGCGCGATCCGGACATTACAGAGGAAAATATGCAAAGCCGCGCGCGCGGATTATTGCTGATGGCGCTGTCCTACAAGTTTGGCGAGATGGTGCTGACCACCGGCAATAAATCCGAGGTGTCGGTGGGCTATGCGACGCTCTATGGCGATATGTGCGGCGGCTATAATGCGCTGAAGGACATCTACAAGATGACGGTGTTCGCACTGTGCCGCTGGCGCAATCAGCATTTGCCGGTGGGCGCGCTTGGTCCTGCGGGCCGGGTCATTCCGGAAAACATCATCACCCGCCCGCCCACGGCGGAACTGCGCGCTGATCAGAAAGACGAAGACAGTCTGCCGCCTTATGAAGTGCTGGACGATATTCTGGATTGCCTGGTCGAACGCGAAATGAGCGTAGCGCAAGTGATGGCGCGCGGCCATGAACCAGATGTGGTGCGCCGCATTCAGAACCTGCTCTTTATCGCCGAATATAAACGCCGTCAGGCCGCGCCCGGCGTGAAAATCAGCAGCAAGATTTACGGCCGCGACCGCCGCTATCCCATCACCAACCGCTTCCGCGACGTGTGATAAATCAAAGCCGTTTGGGGATGAAAAATCACCATGCGTAAGTTTTTCCTGTGGACTGGCGCAATCGCGCTCGCGGTCGTGTTGGCCGCCGCCGCCATACTGCTGCGCACGCTGGTTTTCGCCGGGCAGTTTACACAGATTGAGCCACATTTTTCGGGTGGCTGCCGCACGGTCACCGGTATAACCGGCGGTGAAGACCTTGATATCGATCCGGTAACCGGAACCGTATTTATCTCGGCCTATGACCGCCGCGCCGTGCTGGCGGGAGAACCCATTAATGGCGCGCTGTACCGCCTTGATCTATCCGATCCCGAGGCGGAGCCGATTCCCCTGTGGCGCGGTGAGGGGAATGGCGATTTTCGCCCGCATGGCATAAGTCTCTATCGTGGCGGTGATGGGAAACAGCGGCTGTTTGTGATCAACCATCCGGCGGATGGGCGCCAGCGCGTTGAAGTATTCGATGTTGTTGATAACTGGCTGACCCATATCGAAAGCATCAGCGATCCGTTGTTTGTCAGCCCCAATGATCTGACAGCTGTTGGCTGGCGCGCATTTTATCTTGGCAACGATATAATGAGCGAAAACCCTGCGATGAAAATCCTGGAAACGCTGGTGCCGCTGGCGCGCTCCACGGTGGTCTATTTCGACGGCGAAAAAGCCTCGATTGCCGCGGCACACCTCTCCTTTGTCAACGGCACGGCTCTGTCCAGTGACGGGCTCCGGTTTTACGCGACCGAAATGATGGGCAAAAATCTGCGCATCTATGACCGCAATCCCGCTACCGGCGCATTGACGCTTGCCGATACAGTTGGACTGGACAGTTTTCTTGACAACGTCACGGTCGACGCCAGTGACGATCTCTGGATTGGCGCGCATCCAAGACTGACGGATTTTCTGCGCCATGGCGTGGACCAGACCTTCAACGCCCCGGCGCAACTATTCAGGGTAACACCC
The DNA here is from genome assembly GCA_030652895.1 of Alphaproteobacteria bacterium. GTDB lineage: Bacteria > Pseudomonadota > Alphaproteobacteria > UBA11222 > UBA11222 > UBA11222. The sequence continues at coordinate 3,258 of JAUSQH010000371.1, read as the reverse complement.
GTACGTAATGCTCCCAGCCGGAAAGAAGAGGTCTATCTCAATGCAGGAGAACAGATTTCTGCTGTCTCCGTTGCACTACGGCACAACAGACAATTGGTGCTTGGCCCGGTTTTCGATTCCAAACTTCTCATATGCGATGCGCCCTAGCCGGTCGCTGAAAACGCCCTCGCGCCAGAGCAGGATGATTGTATGCACCAGCCCCTCAAAGAGAGAAGCCACCCGTCCACCAGGCATGTATAGCCTGCGACCAATAGGCAACCCCTTCGGCCCGGGGTGTCACCCATGTCTCCTGAGGACGTAAGTAGCAATATAGGTGCAATCTGTTACCTATGTCTCCGGGCCGGACAGGCAAAAAATGGTCGGGGAGACTGGATTCGAACCGCCGACACACGGAGTATGATGCCTCTCGCGATCTAAAAAAATCAATATGTTAGACCGCAAATGTCAAACCCATGTCAAAACCAGCGACTTAGCTAGACATGGCCGTTGGTGGATGACCTTGGCGATGACAACGTGGATACCTCGATCAAGCGCCAAATCGCGAACGCACCGCCATCGTGATCAGCAAAATGAAGAAAGCGGACCGGATTGGCCCGATGATTCCGCCGCACCTGAGGTTCTGACATCGAAAGCTACGGAAGCCCATAACCACCTTAACCTGCTCTTCGAAGCTCCAAACATCGGCTACCAAATCACATCTAGCAGAATATCGGCTTAGCACGACAAAATGGACGTAGTCTGTAGGATCCGGGAACTTGTGCTATAGCCACAAGCAGAGGTTTGGCGCTGTCAACAACCCCATATTTTCCCAGTCATCCACCGCCAAGCGTTTTCGGCAAGGAGGAATTTGATGGAGTGCATTAGGGGACGCCGCGAAAATAATAACTCCGCAGAAATTGCTTTCGTTCTTTTTGAAAATCGAGAATATCCTGTGTTGCAGTATTCTTTGGGCAGGGGAAAATGACTGTTCCGCGCCGCGCGTTCATAATGACCGGACTAGCCGGGGCACTCAGCTGTGTTTGTCCCCGCATTGCTGGTGCTGCGACAGCAATTGTCTTGCCGACCGCGGCCAGCGACCGACGATTTTCGGTCCTCTACGAGGGCGACAAAATCGGCGCGCATACGATTTCTTATTCCGCGGCGACCGGGCAAACCCGAGTCACCACCAAGATCGATCTCGTGGTCAAGGCGCTCTTCTTTACGGCGTTCGCCTACAGCCACCGCTCGGAGGAGATCTGGCGCGACGGGCGCCTGATATCGCTGAGCAGCGAGACAGTGGAGGACGGCGAGACACTCTTTGTCGCAGGCGCTGCGACACCGAAAGGCTTTCGCGGCGTCAGCAAAGCCGGCCCCTTCATGGCGGCGTCAGGCGCCTTGACGTCGAACAGCCTGTGGACTCCGGCGGTGCTGGAGCAGGAGACGGTGATCGACGCGCAACATGGAGGTGTCATCGGTGTCAGCGCACGTAAGATTGGCGACGAGGAAATCATGATCGCCGGCCGCCGGACTCGTGCCACGCACTATCGCTTCATCACGCCGTATCTTGCCGGCAGCATCTGGTATGATGAGTCGAGCCGATGGATGCGCGGCGATTTCGAGCGTGACGGCTCGAATATCCTATATCGGCTTGATGATTGAACCCCGCCTTTCTGGCGGGCGATGGAGTACTTGGTCATGACGCTCGAACGATGGATCGTTCTCGCAGCTGCCTTTATTGTGGTGGTAAGCCTGGCCTCATGCGTCGTGCCGCTCACGATCGCCAAGCGTGCCCCTGTTACCATCGCCACCGCCGACCCAGGCGCCATCTACCATCCTGTGGGCAACGCCATCTGCCGCATCGTCAATCTCACCGAGGCCGAGGACTCGGCCAAGCGCTGCCGAGCAATCCAGTCGGGCGGGGCGGTGGCAAATGTCGAGATGGTACGCAATGGCGAAGCAACGTTCGGCCTCACCCAATCCGATCTTGCCTATGGCGCGTTTCGCGGCGAACGCCCGTTTACCGGGATCGGCCCCAACCGGGAGCTGCGCACCGTCATCGCCTTGCACCGGCAACCCTTCACGGTCGTCGCCCGCGCTGATTCCGGGATACGCAATTTCGAGGACTTGCGCGGCAAGCGCGTCGGCATCGGGAAAAGAGGTGCCGGATATAGCTTCACACGCGATGTCGTGCTCGGCTTCTACGGCTGGACGATCTCGGATTTCGACCGCGCCCTGGAACTCGGTCCGACCGAGCAGAACGAGAGGCTGTGCAACGATCAGGTCGACGCCATTATCTTCGAAGCCCCGCATCCCGACGGTTTGACCCAGGAGGCGACGAGCGAATGCCGGGCGCGGCTTGTGCGCGTCGCCGGGCCGCCGATCGATCGGCTCGTTGCAGAGCATGCCTATTACATCGCCTCCGTCATCCCCGGCGGCATGTACGCCGGCAACCCCGAAGATGTCCCGACATTCGGCACGCAGTCCTTGCTCGTCACAACGAGCCATCAGCCAGATGAGTTGGTTTATGCCGTCGTCAAGGCAGTGTTCGAGAATTTCGCCGCTTTCCGCCGCCTGCATCCAGCGCTGCGGATGATCGAGATGACAAACATGGTGCCGAGCGAGGCGGTGATGCCGATCCATCCAGGGGCGCTCAGATATTACCGCGAAGCAGGGCTTCTGCACTAGAAATGATCGGCGTCAATCCACTTACTGTCCGAGCAACGGCCCAGAGGGGCCTAACCCAAAGGGCGCGAATAAGAAACCCACGCACCAACATTATCTGTCGCCCTACAAATCTGTTACATATGTCTCCGGGCCGGACACTGAAATTTAACGAAATTTGGTAGCGGAGGAGGGACTCGAACCCCCGACACGCGGATTATGATTCCGCTGCTCTAACCAACTGAGCTACTCCGCCGCACCGGCACGGTTTTACACCATATTCGCGGGCATAGGCCGCGGCTGGCATATAGGAGTGCCAAACGCGCCCTGTCAAGTAAACCGCATGCAAATCTAGGCGTTAACGTCCACAATTACCCGGCCGCGGATTTTGCCGTCCAGAATATCGCTGGCGGCCTGGGGCACCGCAGACAATGCGATGGTGCTGGCGCCAATCAGGGCCAGCTTGGCGGGGTCCAGGTCGCGCGCCAGACGGGTCCAGGCCTCCAGACGGGCCGCCATGGGGGCCATCACGGAATCAACGCCAATCAGCTTTACCCCGCGCAGGATGAACGGCATGACGGTGACCGGCAGGTCGGCCCCCTGGGCCAGGCCGCAGGC
>JAUSQH010000367.1 GCA_030652895.1 Alphaproteobacteria bacterium | reverse complement strand
GTGAATTTCTGGGCCACCTGGTGCGCCCCATGCCGCGAAGAAATGCCCGCATTGGACCGGCTGCAACAGGCCATGGGCGGCGAGGACTTTGAGGTGGTGATCATCAGCCTGGATCGGGCCGGATACGCCAAGGCCGCTGCCTTTCTGGATGAAATCGGGGTCAAGAACCTGACCACCTTTATTGATCCGGGCATCCAGGCGGCGCGAAAACTGGGGGCGCTGGGCCTTCCGGTGACTTTGCTGCTCAACCGCAAGGGCGACGAAATTGGCCGCCTGACCGGCCCGGCGGAATGGGATTCCGCCGAGGCCAAAGCGCTTATCGCACACTATGTGGGCAGAAAATGATTAAACCGGCCGTTTCAGCGCGTCATAAATGAACTGGCCGCCAAGTTGCAGCCCATCCGGGGCAATGCCGTGGCCGACACCCTGTGACACGTGCGATTGTACCGTCAGTCCCGCCTTCACCAGCGCTTCTACTGCCGCATGCATGCGGCTGACCGGCAGCATTTCGTCTTCATCCCCATGGATCATCAGGATCGGCGGCTTGACTGTGATTTCCGCCTGCAACTTTTCCGGACCGGCCAGCGCTCCCGAATAGCCGACAATTCCCGCCGGGGACTTGGCGCGCCGCAAGCCCACCTGCAGCGACATCATGGTGCCCTGGCTAAAGCCAACCAGCACCAGGCGGCTTTCATCCAGGCCGTGGCGGGTCAATTCCTGATCGATAAAATCGTTGAGGATGGGTGCCGCGCGGGTGACTCCGCGATACATTTCTTCCGGGTCAAGCCGGGTAATACCAAACCATTGGTACCCCATGGGCGACATTTCGCAGCGCTCCGGCGCGTTCGGTGAAACAAATGCGGCGCCCGGCAGCAGCTTTTGCCAATAGGGTGCAAGACCGATCAGATCGTTCCCGTCGGCGCCATAGCCATGGCACAAAATCACCAGGCTGTCCGCCTTGCCCCCATTGGCCGGCTCGATCCTTGGGCCGTCGATCATTGGATTCGTCATGCTGCTTCCTTTGTTTGCTAGAATATACTGTTGCCAGCATCATAGTTCCCCGCGCATTTTGCCGCCAGCTTTGCTTAGGATCGTTTTCATTGTCATTACCCAAGGGCACATACAGCGCCGCTATTACCCGCTTTGCTCCCAGCCCCACCGGCCTGCTGCATCTCGGGCATGCGGTGGCGGCCGTCGCCGCGCATAATCTGGCTAGTCAGACCGGGGGTGAGTTTTTGCTGCGTATCGATGATATAGACGCAGGCCGCTGCCGCCCGCAATTTGAAGCCGCAATTTATGAAGATCTGACATGGCTCGGCTTTGATTGGCCCGAACCGGTCAGGCGGCAGTCGGATTGCCTTGCCGAATATGAAGCGGCACTGCAGCGGCTGCGCGCATTGGGCGTTATTTATCCGTGCTTTTGTACCCGTAAGGAAATTCTTGCTGAAGCCGCCCGCGCTCAGGGTGCGCCGCATGGCGCAGATGGCCCGCTTTACCCCGGTACGTGCCGCGCACTGGTGCCGGACGAAATCAGAGCGCGCATGCAAACAGGTGCAATAGCCGCGCTGCGTCTCGATAGTGCGAAGGCGTGTGGGCTTGGGGATATGCCGCTGATATTCGAAGAGCATGGCGAAGGTCCGGAAGGTGAGCAGGGAGAAATATTGGCCCGCCCGGCTTTGCTGGGTGACATTGTTGTGGCGCGCAGCGGAACAGCGGGTGTGGCCGGCTACAGCTATCATTTGGCGGTGGTAGTGGACGACGCAGCGCAAAAAATAAGCTGGGTCACCCGCGGGCGGGATCTGTTTTTTGCAACCCATGTTCAGCGCCTTTTGCAGGCGCTTCTGGATTTGCCTGTGCCACAATATTTGCATCATGCACTGGCGGTTGATGAAGCGGGCAAACGTCTGGCGAAACGTCATGACGCGTTAAGCCTGCGCGATTTCCGGGAGCGGGGAGTGAGCGTGGCAGAGGTGCTCGCAATGGTGCGGGCGGTGTTGCGCTAGCCCGCTGAACGGATTTCGTCACCGTGCGAACGTTGCCTGATGCGAGCAGTTTCCCGGGCGTTGCACCAGCGGATCAGATCGCTCAGTGGTAATGGGCGGCTGTAATAATAGCCTTGCACCTGATCGCAATTTTCCTGTTTCAGAATTTGCAGCTGCTTTTCTTCTTCGACCCCTTCGGCAATGACCCGCAGATGCAGGCTGTGCGCCAGCATGATAACAGCGCGGACAATGGCGATATCTTCTGCGTTTTCACACATTTCGGTGATGAACGAGCGGTCAATCTTCAGTGTGCTGAGGGGAAATTGCCGCAAATAGGTCAGCGATGAATAACCCGTGCCAAAATCGTCAAGCGCCAGGCCAATTCCCAGCAAATACAGCTCGTTAAGCGTGACGCTGGATTTCTCGATATCGTCCATGACCATGCTTTCGGTGATTTCCACCTCAAGACGCTTGGCGGGCAGCCCCGTCTCTTTCAGCGTCCGGTTGATCATACCGATCAGGTCGTTATGCTGCAGCAGATTCGCGGATAGATTGACAGACACACGCTCGATAACGAGACCAATATCAATACAACGCTTAAGATCGCTGCAGGCGGCTTTCATTACCCATTGGGTCATTGGAAAAATAAGCCCGGACGCTTCGGCGATGGGCACAAACATTACCGGTGGTATCAGCCCACGTTCAGGATGCTGCCACCGTACCAGCGCCTCTATGCCGCATAGTTCACCGGTAACGATATCGACCTGGGGCTGATAATGCAGCACCAGCTGATCATTGGCTATTGCTGCGCTCAGTTCGTCTTCCAGCTGTCTGCGCAGCCTTACCTGTTCGTTTAGCGCGGCGTCAAACACCTGATATCGCCCGGCACCGAGATGTTTAGCCCTGGAAAGAGCGGTATGCGCATTTTTTTGCAATGTTTCGGCATTTTTGCCGTCGGTAGGATAGAGCGTCGCGCCAATACGGCAGCTGATATTCAGAGATTGTCCGTCAATATCGAAGGGTTCCGCGATTTTCGCGATAATTTTCTGCGCAAGGCTGTCGATAATCTTGGCGGCTTTAGAGTTGCTTACAAGCACGGCAAACTCGTCGGCGCCCAGCCGCGCAACAGTATCCGTCGCCCGCATACACTGCCGGATCCGTTGCCCCACCTGTTGTAACACCATGTCCCCGGCGTGGGAGCCAATTTGGTCATTGATATGACTGAACTGATCAATGTTGATGACCAGAAGTATAACCGAACGATCAAAACGTTCTGAATGGCGCAACGTATTTTTCAGCCGTAACTGGAAACAGGCGCGATTGATCAAACCGGTCAGATGGTCCTGATAGGCGAGGCGGCGAACATTTCGCTCAGCCCATCGGCGTTTAACGCGTTCACGGCGCAGCACGGCCGCATTCCTCATTACGTCCAAGCCGGGTTGTATGATGCCATCTCGGGGTTCTGGCTTGGTCTCAGGGGCATGTGTTGTGGAAGTATTGCGCCCAAAAATAATTTCATACTGGTGCTCGCCAACCCAATGATACGCGCAGGTCAGCTCCAAACTATGCCATCCTGTTTCCAGTGTTCCCAACCGGCAATGGCATCGCGCACCAAGTCCTGGCGTTGCGCTATCGGCCGGACTGCGCCACCATGAACTCAGCGTCCATCTATCCGCCCCGTGCACCAGCGTGTTGAAATGCTCTCCCACTGTGCCGGCGGAGGGTGCATTCTCATGGCCGAGCAGGCGCATTGCAGCGTCATTCAGCAAAACGATTTTACCGTCCTGGCACAAACAGGCGAAGTCTGCTGCTTCCGAGACAATCTTTGCGGCTACTTTAATGTCTGGCACAATATGGCCTGTCAATTTCTTCCCCAAACTCACACACGGCTCCCGTTGGCGGCAATGTTCCTTTTTTGTTTGCCCTGACGCGCCAGTAAATTACCTGCCATCTCTGATGCGCCACACAGTACCCTATGCCCGAAAAGGCAATATTTCGTTAATTTGGAAAGGCTCAAGGGTTCACAAATTTATATTATTAATCAGATTATTCGGCGCAATAGTCGGGTGTTTGTCTTGCTAGCGGTTGCGCATCTCGAAATGCGTGACGCCGTGATCAGAGCCTTTATGCAGGATCAGATCAGCGCGCAGGCGGGTTGGCAGAATATGATCGTTGAGATTTTTGCCATTTATCGTTGACCAGACAAAATCCACGACAGCCATGCGCTGCTCCCCAGTTAAAGGCGCAAAACGGGAATAGAATGACTGCGGGTCGTTAACAGCAGCTTCAGTCAGGGCCAGAAAGCGTTGCGTATACCATTGTTTAATCAAGGCTTCATCTGCATGCACGTAAATCGAATAATCAAAAAAATCCGAAGCAAACAAATGATCGTCGCTCCCTTCCGGCAGATGCGGTTGTAAAACGTTAATGCCTTCGACAATGACAATCTGCGGGGTTTGGATCACCTGCCCTTCGTTGGGCAAGACATCATAGGCGACGTGAGAATAAATTGGCGCCGTCACCCCTGTTTCACCCGACTTAAGCCGCATCAGAAAGTCGATCAGCCGGTTGCCATCAAAACTTTCCGGAAAACCTTTGCGCTCCAGCATGCCACGCTGTTCCAGCTCGGCATTTGGGAACAAAAAGCCGTCGCTGGTCACAAGCGCGACATCGCGATGTTCGGGCCACGCGGAGAGTGCGTACTGCAACAACTTTGCAGATGTGCTTTTGCCAACCGCGACGCTACCGGCGAGCCCGATAATGAAGGGCGTTGTGATGGGATCCGCATTCAGTGCATCTGCGGTTTGCGCATGGATAGTCTGAAGTGCGCTGATACGCCGCTGGATAAGGGAGGCCAGGGGCAGGTACACCTCGGAAAATTCGTCTGCTGCCATGTGCATTTGCTCTTGCGCAACATGTTCGAGGCCGCGGCGCTTGATGTCGTGCGGAATTTCATCCTGAAGCCGCGATAAAACGGCGCGCGGATACCGTTGAAAAGCCATGCTGTCGATCCTCTGACTTTATTGGTTAAGTATAGCATGGAAATATTCCTGCAGCATAAGCTTGACCGGGGCCGCAAGAGTGTGATTCTGTAAGTATATGGATTTACGTCATGAAATGCGTCGAAGATTACGCCATGCGGCGGTGCCGGTAATTTGCGCCTGCGCCGTGGTTTATTTTGGCTATCACGCCATTCAGGGTGACCACGGCCTGATTACTTATCTGCGCTATGGCCAGTATATCGGGTCGCTGCAAACCGAGTATGACCTTACAGTTCGTGAGCGTGAAACGCTGGAGCACCGGGTGTCGCTGTTGCGCTCGCAAAGTCTGGATCCGGATTTGCTGGAAGAGCGTGCCCGCGATGTTCTGGGCTTTGCCCATCCCAATGACCGTGTCATCTACCTGGATCAACTGCCCGGGGATGGGATGAAGCCGGAATGATTATTTAATTTATCTATCATTTCAATGATATATTGATAAATTACGGATCGGTCCGAGGTGTGTCGAGGGACTGTTGAAGTTGTTGAAGGAGCATGATTCTGAAATGGCTGCTGCATCCGCCAAGAAATCCGCCAAGGCAGCGCCGAAAAAAGCGCAGTCAAAGTCCAGATTGCAAGATCTGCCAAAATTATACCGTGAAATGCTGCTTATCCGCCGATTTGAGGAAAGGGCCGGCCAGATGTATGGCATGGGCCTGATCGGTGGCTTTTGCCATCTTTATATCGGACAGGAAGCTGTTGTCGTCGGGATGCAGGCTGCCGCCCGGGAAGGCGATCAAATGATCACGGGTTACCGGGACCATGGCCATATGCTGGCTATGGGGATGGATCCAAATGGCGTGATGGCCGAACTGACCGGACGCGCGGGGGGGCTGTCCAAAGGCAAGGGCGGCTCGATGCATATGTTCAGCGTCGAAAAGAACTTCTATGGCGGGCACGGTATTGTGGGCGCGCAGGTCAGCCTGGGTACGGGCCTTGCCTTTGCCAACGCCTATCGTAATAACGGCGCTGTCACCATGGCCTATTTCGGTGACGGAGCTTCCAATCAGGGCCAGGTCTATGAAAGCTTCAATATGGCCGAACTTTGGCGGCTGCCGATTGTCTATGTAATTGAGAACAATCATTACGCCATGGGCACATCGGTGGAGCGTTCCAGCGCGATGCCTGATCTGCACCGGCGTGGCGAAAGTTTCGCCATTCCGGGGCGAAAGGTCGACGGCATGGATGTCTTGACTGTCCGCGAAGCTGCGCTGGAGGCTTTGGAGCACTGCCGTTCCGGCAAGGGGCCCATTATCCTGGAAATGATGACTTATCGCTATCGCGGGCATTCGATGTCGGACCCCGCGAAATACCGCACCACGGAAGAAGTCAAAAAGGTGCGCGCGGAACAGGATCCCATCGATAAGGCCCGTGCGCATTTACTGGCGGAAAATCTGATCGATGAAGCGGGGCTTAAGGAAATTGACCGGGAGGTCAAAGCGATTGTCGCCGAGGCGGCGGAGTTTGCGCAGTCCAGTCCCGAGCCGGATCCGGCGGAATTATACACTGATATTTTGCGCTGAGTTAAAGTTCGTACGGAGCCATAACAAAAATGCCCATTCAACTATTGATGCCCGCCCTGTCGCCTACGATGGAGGAAGGCAAACTCGTAAAGTGGATGGTCACGGAGGGCAGCAAGATTCAGGCCGGTGACATCATTGCAGAAATCGAAACCGACAAGGCGACGATGGAATATGAGTCCGTGGATGATGGAACAGTTGGCCGTCTGTTATTTCCCGACGGTGCGGAAGGCATCAAAATCAATACCCCTATTGCGCTGATTTTGGAGGAAGGCGAGGCAACCTCGGAGCTGGACGGATTCGAGGTGGCGGCGCCAGCCGAAAAATCTCCTGAAGCAGAAACGCCCGCGCCGGAGCGGGCAGCGGCAAAACCCGTGCAGGCCGCGGCAAAGCCTAAGGCGGCGGCGCCAAGTGCAGTAGAGCCGGAGGTGCCTGAGGGAACCAAATTTACCAGCATGACCGTGCGTGAAGCCTTGCGTGACGCCATGGCGGAAGAAATGCGCCGCGACAAGGACGTGTTTTTAATGGGCGAGGAAGTCGCCCAATATGAAGGTGCGTATAAAATAAGTCAGGGCTTGCTGGCGGAATTTGGCGACCGGCGCGTTGTGGATACGCCGATCACCGAGCATGGTTTTGCAGGCATTGGCGTTGGCGCGGCTCTGGCCGGGTTGCGGCCTATCGTTGAATTCATGACCTTTAATTTCGCCATGCAGGCCATCGATCACATCCTAAATTCCGCCGCCAAGACCTTATATATGTCGGGTGGGCAGTTGGGCACGCCGATCGTATTTCGCGGCCCCAATGGCGCCGCGGCGCGGGTGGCGGCGCAACATTCACAATGCTATGCGGCCTGGTATTCCCAGGTTCCTGGTCTCATTGTGGTCGCGCCCTACGATGCGGCATCCGCCAAGGGGTTGCTGAAGGCGGCCATCCGCAGTCCGAATCCGGTTGTGTTTCTTGAAAACGAAAAACTCTATGGCCGTAGTTTCGATGTGCCCGTGATGGATGATTTTGTATTGCCCATCGGTAAAGCGCGCATCGTGCGGCCGGGGAATGATGCCACAATCGTTTCATTTTCCATCGGCGTGGCAAAATCGCTTGAGGCGGCGGATCTATTGGCCGCGGAAGGCATCGAGGCGGAGGTGATTGATCTGCGCACCCTGCGCCCCCTGGACATGGAAACCGTGCTGGCGTCGGTGCGGCGCACCAATCGCTGTGTCAGCGTTGAAGAAGGCTGGCCGCAATCCGGCATCGGAGCGGAGATCGCCGCCAGCATCATGGAGCACGGATTCGACGATCTCGACGCCCCCGTCATTCGGGTGTGCGGCAAGGATGTGCCGATGCCCTATGCCGCCAATCTGGAAAAACTGGCGCTGCCACACCCCGAAGACATCGTCGCCGCGGTTAAAGCCGTGTGTTACCGCTAGGATCGCGCGCATGATTACCATCACGATGCCGGCATTGTCGCCCACCATGGAAGAAGGCAAGCTTGCGAAATGGCTGGTCAAGGAAGGCGATACGGTTTCCGCAGGCGACATTATCGCTGAGATCGAGACCGACAAGGC
>JAUSQH010000365.1 GCA_030652895.1 Alphaproteobacteria bacterium | reverse complement strand
GGCGCTTGGCTTTTTCCAGCTCCATTTCTGTCACCGCCACATGGCGGGTGGCGGGTTCATCAAACGTCGAGCTGACCACTTCACCCTTCACCGAGCGCTGCATGTCGGTAACTTCTTCGGGCCGTTCATCAATCAGCAGCACGATCAGATAACATTCTGGATGATTGGCGGCGATGGCATGGGCAATGTTTTGCAGGATCATCGTCTTGCCGGTGCGCGGCGGCGCCGTAATCAAGGCGCGCTGTCCCTTCCCCAGAGGCGCGGCCAAATCAATTACCCGCGTCGTCAGGTCCTTGGTGTCCGGCCCCATTTCCATGATCAGCCGTTCGTCCGGATATAGCGGCGTGAGATTATCAAAATGCACTTTTTGGCGTGTGCGTTCGGGATCTTCGAAATTGATGGTGTTAACTTTTAACAGGGCAAAATACCGCTCACCATCCTTGGGACTACGGATGCGTCCTTCCACCGTATCGCCGGTGCGCAGTGAAAATCGGCGCAACTGATTGGGGCTGACATAAATATCATCTGGCCCCGGCAGGTAGTTGGCCTCAGGCGAACGTAAAAACCCAAATCCGTCCTGCAATACTTCCAGAACTCCGACACCGGTGATCTCAATCTCGCGATCCGCCAGTTGTTTTAGGATGGCAAACAGCATGTCCTGTTTGCGCAAAGTACTGGCATTTTCTACCTCGAGCTCTTCAGCATAAGCGAGCAGTTCGGTTGGCGATTTGGATTTTAAGTCCGCCAGTTTGACTTCCTTGATTTCCAGTAAGTCCATAGGAGTTTTTCCGCTCGAATAAGGATTGTGGGAGAGCCGCATGGGCTAAATAGAAATATTTGAGAAAACGTCTGGGGGGTTGCGCTACATCCAGGCTGGATCAGCACATGGCCATGGGCAGGTTGAGATACTGCTATACAGGGGATGTAACGCTTTTATCCGTCTGGTGCAACATCTGAACGCAAATAAGCTAAATTTTTCCGAACGGGCGCACAATCACCAAAATCACAATAAAAATCATGAGCACAAAGGGAATTTCATTAATAATCCGGTAATAGAGACCCGAGCGAGTACGTTTATCAGCCGCAAACTCACGCCGCCAGCGGCTAAACAGCCCGTGTACTCCTGCCAGGGCAAATACCAGCCCCAGTTTTAGCCATATCCACCAATCCTGCCAGTCAATAAGACCTGGCGTCAACAGCAGCAGCCCCCCCAGGATAAATACCAAAATCATTGCCGGATTGATAATACCGCGCAATAAACGGCCTTCCATCAACTTAAACTTTTCCGACTGAACCGAGCCCACCGGCGCATCCGTATGATAGACGAACAGACGCGGCAAATACATCATACCCGCCATCCAGGCAATCACTGCTATCAAGTGCAGACTTTTGATCCAAAGATAATAATTACCTAAAAATTCAGACATTTTTAGTTATCCATCAGACACTTAGAGTTATTGCTTCCGCACAGTTTCGGGCAGTTGAGAGCATTTTGCACAAGTACCGATAGACCATGTACAAAGTCTGGCTGCACTCCAAGCGCAGCAATCCGGATATACTGTGGTACCCCCGCCGCTTCGGCCAGATGCCTGTATTCCATATCCAATTCAACCAGAGTCTCAGAATGTTCGGACACAAACGCAATAGGAACCAGAACTACCGGCATACCGGCCTGACCTGCAGCCTTCAGACGTTCTTCTGTTGAAGGTCCCAACCATTTCAATGGCCCGACACGGCTTTGATAACAGATCTCCCATTCATTCTGCGCCAGACCCAGCTTCGTGGCTATCGCCATAGCTGTACGCCTGACATGTTCGGGATATGGGTCACCGGCATCGACAATACGTTGCGGCAAACCATGAGCAGAAAATAATAATCGTGCTTTTCTATTTGTCCCCGGTCCGAAATAATCAGGCGCCTGATTTTTAATTATTGCCGCATGTGCGGTGATAAAATCCGGTTGCTCAGGGTAACAGCAGATTTCATGTGTGTCGGTGTTCAAACCAGCTGAAAGCGCCATACTACGCCATTCCTGCAATGAAGAACGGGTAGTGGTTGTCGAAAATTGCGGATAAAGAGGCAACAACACCACATGGTCCGGTGCCAATTGTTTTACCTCTTGCACGACTTCTTTTACTCTGGGATGCCAATACCGCATTGCGGTATAACAATGTAAATTAACGAATCCCTCTCGGTACAATTCACTCTGTAACGCTGCAGCCTGTTTTTCGGTTTCGGCAGCAATTGGAGAGCCGCCACCAATTTTAGCATAAATTTCCTGGGCTTTCGCGGTGCGTCGCCAGGCAATTATACGGGCAAGAAACCAGCGGAGCGGACCGGGGACGGTAATAATATTCGGATCGGAAAATAAATTAATCAGAAATGGCTTTACGGCAGCCGGTTTATCGGGACCGCCGAGATTAAACAACACAACCGCAATCTTTTGATTCTTCATGATTGCCATTGTTTAATAAATTTCACGAGTTCCCCAACATTTTCCGGCGGCGTTTCCGGAACAATTCCATGCCCCAAATTAAATATAAACGGACCATTGTTCATCAAAGACAATATCCGTTCGGCCTCCCTTAGCATTGCTGCTCCCCCAGCGACCAATAGCAAAGGATCAAGATTGCCCTGCACTGTAACGCTTGATTGTAAATGATCCCGCACAAATTTCAGCGCCATAGATGGATCCACGCTTATCCCGGCGACTCCTGTTTCTATAGAATAGTCCTGATATAACGGGCCGGCACCTTTAGGAAATCCAATCACTGGCATATCGGGAAACTCTTGATGTACCAGACGGATAATTTCTTTAGTCGGAGCTATACACCAACGACGAAATTCTGGCTCCGGTAAAGAACCAGCCCAAGTATCGAAAATCTGTAAAACTTCTACTCCGGCCCTAACCTGACCAATCAGGTACTCAGCAGTCACTCGCACTAGAATATTAATCAGCGCCGCAAATCCCTCCGGATCACGATATGCCCACAACCGTGCCGCCATCTGATCACGGCTTCCGGCCCCCGCAATCATATAGGTGGCCACCGTCCAGGGTGCTCCCGCAAACCCGATCAAACATACATCAGAAGGCAGTTGTTTACGTAACAACCGAACCGTTTCATATACGGGTGCAAGCCGTTTTACCGCCTTCTCAGTATTCAAAATCGCTAAATCAGAATATTTTTCTATACGTGGCGATAATATCGGACCCACATTTTCTTCAAACCGGACCCCTTGACCCATTGCGTCAGGTATAACCAGAATATCTGAAAATAATATCGATGCATCAAAACCAAATCGACGGATCGGCTGCAATGTCACTTCCGCAGCCAATTCCGGCGAATAACACAAATCAAGAAAACTACCCCCACCGGCGCGGACCGCACGATATTCCGGCAAATACCGCCCTGCCTGCCGCATCAGCCAGACGGGTGGTCGGGGCAAAACTTCGCCAGACAATGCTCTTAATAATAATTTTTGGCTCATTTACTAAGATTTTCCTGGCTGCTAATAAGGTGTCCGGACTTTTCCACTGTTCTTCTCTTTCTATATATCTTTATAAAAAAGGTTGAAGTGGTAGTAGATGCGCTGAAAAACGGGGACACAATATTTTACCGTAGTTGTTTGTATCATAGATCGATAAATACGTAGCTCCAGAAACGATAAAAACAGTTTCGCCCGTTATTCACATGCTGGGAAATTTATTATCCATAGCATAGAGTTTATCTAATAAACCACGAACCGATCGGGATGTTTTTTCAATGCCCCTGCAAAGGCTGTTTTATCCACATGATTCACTTAATTCACAGATAGCTTTTATCTGATGCCACAGAATCCACAAGATGCAGGAATATCTTCGAAGCTCTCGACCTATTTTCATTTGCATCTGGTTTCTGACGCCACAGGTGAAACATTAAACTCCGTCGCGAAAGCGGCCGTCGCGCAATTTGATAGTGGTATTCCTATTGAGCATACTTATGCACTTGTGCGTACGACGCGTCATCTGGACAGGGTGCTAGGCCAAATTGAGGATATGCCTGGAATTGTCATTTATACGCTGGTTAATGACGATTTGCGTGACATGCTGGAACAGCGGTGTGCCGATCTGCAATTACCCTGTCTTTCCATACTTGATCCGGTTATCCAGATTATCGGTACCTACCTGGGAGCGGAAATTTCTCACCGGCCCGGTGAACAGCACAGTCTTAATGCTGAATATTTTCAGCGTATCGAAGCTCTGCAATACACGATGGCCCATGATGATGGCCAATCGACGCATAATCTTCATTCAGCGGATATTATTCTGCTAGGAGTTAGCCGCACTTCTAAAACACCGACATGTATTTATCTCGCCAATCGTGGCTTGAAAGCTGCGAATATTCCCGTGGTTCCAAATATCCCGTTACCGCAAACATTACCTGACCTTGGCAAACCATTGATTGTCGGTTTGACCACCAATCCTGAGAGACTCATTCAGGTACGGCGGAATCGATTATTATCTCTGAATGAACATGATGAAACTTCTTACACTGATCTTGATCTCGTTGTGGAAGAGGTGCGTTACGCCAGGCGGTTATACGCACAACATAACTGGCCGGTAATCGATGTGACACGGCGTTCTATTGAAGAAACTGCTGCAGCCATCATGAACTTGTTATCCAGTCGTAAAACAGAAAAGACACAGCTAAAATGAGCGCATCTGAGCGACGCGCTGGAATTATTGGCTGGCCGGTGACACATTCACGGTCGCCCATCATGCATGGTTATTGGCTACGCAAATATGCCATTGCTGGCAGTTATGAACGCATTCCCATCGCACCCGAGAATTTTTCCATAGAATTTCGAGCTCTTCACGATCATGGATTTGTCGGTGCGAATGTCACCATCCCGCATAAACAAGCGGCTATGGCCTGTTGCGATGAACTTGATCCTCTCGCCAAAAGACTGGGAGCCGTGAATACGGTCGTCATCAAAGACGGGTGTTTTTATGGCTCCAACACAGATGGTTTTGGCTTTATGGAAAATCTCCGCCTTGGCGTGCCTGACTGGAAACCACAATCCGGGCCAGCCGTTATTATTGGTGCGGGCGGCGCGGCGCGGGCGGTGGCCGCAGTGTTGAACGACACCGGGGTTAAAGAAATTCATCTGTTTAATCGCACCCGTGCGCGCGCGGATCAGGTGGCAACTGATCTTGGAGGCGCTATCATTCCTGGTGACTGGGCCCGATTGAATGCCTCCCTGGGCTCTTGCGCATTACTGGTAAATTGTTCCAGTCTTGGAATGACGGGACAACCGCCATTGGAAATTTCACTTCAATCATTGCCGCTGTCCGCCTTTGTGAGTGATCTTGTGTATACGCCATTGTGCACGCCATTGCTGGCGGCGGCACATGCGCGTGGAAATCCCACCATTGATGGGCTTGGTATGTTATTACATCAGGCCCGACCGGGTTTTGCGGCATGGTTCGGAATCATGCCCGAAGTGGATGATGCGCTGCGCAATCTTTTGCTGGCCGATATTGAAAAAGCGGAAGGACGTTAAATCATGGTCATTGTCGGACTGACCGGCTCCATTGGCATGGGTAAATCTGAAACCGCGAAAATGTTTCGCAAGCTGGGAATTCCGGTCTATGACGCCGACGCTGCCGTGCATGCCATTTACGCGCCGGGTGGTTCCGCGGTTGCGCCGATAGAGGCCGCCTTTCCCGGTGTTACGGGCGCGAATGGTGTTGATCGTGAAGCGCTTGCAAAACAGGTGTTGAATGATGCTGCGGCGTTAAAAAAACTGGAAAGCATTGTGCATCCGCTCGTGGGGCTGGAGCAGCAAAAATTTCTTGAGCAGGCGGCCGCGGAAAACGCGGAAATTATCGTGATCGATGTGCCGCTATTATATGAAACCGGAGGTCAAAAGCGGGTGGATTGTGTAGTTCTGGTCAGTGCGCCCTATGAATTGCAGCGTGAACGGGTGCTGGAACGTCCCGGCATGAGCGAAGAAAAATTTCAGGCAATTCTATCCAAGCAGGTTCCAGACGCTCAAAAACGTGAACAGGCCGATTTTATCATTGATTCGAGCCAGGGTCTGGAGCCCGCAATGGCGCAGGTGGAAGCGCTGATCCCTCTGCTAAAAAAGGTTCCTGGCAGGGCATGGGACTCGCGCAGACGACAAAACACAACGGCATCGTAAATGCGCGAAATCGTATTGGACACAGAAACCACCGGACTTGATCCGCGCAGCGATCGAGTTATTGAGATCGGTTGTGTCGAGCTGTTTAACCATGTTCCGACCGGTGTAACCTTCCATACGTATCTCAATCCCAAACGTGATATTGCCGCTGAGGCGTTTAACGTGCACGGCATTAGTGCGGAATTTCTCTCCGGCAAGCCATTGTTTGGGGATGTCGCGGTGGCCTTCAGTGAATTTATCGCGGACACCCAGCTGGTAATCCACAATGCGGCGTTTGATCTGGGTTTTCTGAACAGCGAATTTGACCGCATCGGATTTGGCAAATTACCGCCGGGCCGGGCCATCGATACGCTGCTGATTGCGCGGCGTAAATTTCCCGGCGGGCAGAATAGTCTGGATGGTCTGTGCCGGCGTTTTAATATTGATATATCCGGACGCGAACAGCATGGCGCGCTCAAGGATTCAGAACTGCTGGCCGCGGTTTATCTTGAATTGATCGGTGGTGCGCAAAGCGGTTTGGCGTTGGACGATCCATCTGGCGTAACCGGAGGGGTGGCGGATCATGGCTTTTCCACGACGGCAGCGTCTCGTGCTAGAGCCGCCCGGCCAAGCCCGCTGGCGCCGTTACTGACAGAAGCCGAACGGATGGCCCATGACGCGTTCGTCGCCACCCTCGGCGGTGATCCAGTCTGGAAGCGCTGATTCTTACTGTTTTGCAGCCTCTGCCTCGGCCTGTAGTTGCGCCATACGCTGACGGTATAGCTGCGAAAAGTCGATATTATCCAGCATTAGGGGCGGGTAGCCGCCATCACGGGTCATATCGGCGATAATGCGCCGCGCAAACGGAAATAGCAGGCGCGGGCATTCGATCAGCAGCACGGGCTGCAGTGTTTCAGCTGGAATATTGAATAGCTGGAACACGCCGCCATATAGGAGTTCAGCTAAAAAGACCGTCGTCTCTTCCTGTTTGGCTTGCACGGAGACTTTTAATTCGACTTCATAATTGGGTTCCGCACCGCGCCGGACCTGCACATCGATACCCACATTAATGGAAGGGGCTTTGGCGGATTTTGTCAGACTGCCCGGTGCGCCCGGGTTTTCGAACGACTGATCTTTGGTGTATTGCGCCGCGATCGACAAACGCGGCTCCGCCGCGGCGGATTGTTCTGGATTTACGCCATCGGCGTCACTATCTGTCATATATGCAAGCTCTCATTAATGTAAATTCCTCTGTCTGGCTAACATGGATAGACTTTCGCGCCAAGTGTGGCGTTAAGCCGACAGATATTCGGTATCGATGACTTATTTAATACCGTGAATTCGGAGGCATATTGCTCTAGAGTAAACCAATCGGGAACTTGTGGCCACTTTGCGCCACACTGCGAGTAGGATTGATGGGTCAGGGATTCCAATTTTTCGATCTGATATTTTTAGGGATGATCGCTGTATTCATCCTGTTACGGCTGCGTAGTGTGCTGGGGACACGCACGGGCCATGAAAAACCACCCGAGGACGTCCGCAACGCCCGGACCGGACTGATAAATGGACAAAAGGAAGGCACGGTTATCAACCTGCCGCGCCGAGGCGGGCAAGGCGGTGTGGAGGTGGGGCTGTCCCCAGCCGAAATCCGCTTGCGTCAGTCGCTGACCGAAATCGCGCTGGCCGACCCCCACTTTGATGCGGACGATTTTGTCGACGGGGCGCGTCAGGCTTACGAAATGATCATTATCGCCTTTGCAAAGGGAGACCAGGATCTGTTGCGCGGCGGCATGGTTGGCGATGAAGTATTAGCTAATTTCGATGCCGCCATTACGGCGCGGCAGGCCGCGGGGCAAAATATGGAAACCCGCCTGGCCGGGATACGTGATGCGAAAATCACGCAGGCAACGCTGAGCGGAAAAATGGCGGAAGTAACAGTGAAATTCACCGCCGATCTGATTTCCTGCATCAACGATTCTGAGGGTCAACTTGTGCAGGGCCACCCTACTGTGCCGCAGCAGGTTTCTGAACTTTGGACTTTTGCCCGTGATACCTCAGCGGATGATCCCAATTGGATCCTGATCGCGACATCGGCTGACGCCGCGACTGATGCCCCCAGCGCTACCCCGAAAGATTAGTCTGGTCCTCGCCCTGTCAGGCGCGCTGCTTGCCGGGTTTGTGGCGGGGGTGTTTTCCGCGCCAGGCCTGCGCCAGTTTTATACGGACCGGATCATACCGGAATCTGATCAACTGGTCCTTAAGCCAGTTACGTATGCGGACCTGCCCGGTTGGAACCGTGATTCCCTGAAAGGCTTTGTTGGGGCGCTGCACCGTTCGTGCCGGGTATTTCTAGCGCAAAAGCCGGATCGGCCAGTGGGGCCAAAGGGCCGTTATGGGGAGGCGCAGGATTGGGCGGCTCCCTGCCGCCAGGCGGCTGCGCTCCCGGAAGATATATCCGGCGCGCAGATACGCGATTTTTTGGAACGGGAATTTTTGCCACTGGCGGTGCGCAATCGCGGTCGCGCCCAGGGTAAATTCACTGGTTATTATGAACCCGAATTGCGCGGTAGTCTGCAAAGACACGGGGACTTTCAGGTGCCGTTATTGCGTGCACCCGAGGATCTGGTCAGTGTTGATCTGGGACAATTTAGTCCGCAATGGCGGGGCCAGCGGATTGCCGGGCGCGTCGTGGGCGCCAAACTGAAACCGCTGCAGGACCGCGGCGAAATTTCCGCAGGCGCCCTGGCAAGCGAAAAACTTGAACTGCTTTATGTGGATGATCCGGTCGATGCGTTCTTTTTACATATTCAGGGTTCGGGACGGGTCCGGCTGGACGATGGCCGTGTGATCCGGCTTGGATATGCC
Organism: Alphaproteobacteria bacterium; assembly: GCA_030652895.1. Lineage (GTDB taxonomy): Bacteria > Pseudomonadota > Alphaproteobacteria > UBA11222 > UBA11222 > UBA11222. The sequence continues at coordinate 8,486 of JAUSQH010000365.1, read as the reverse complement.
GGGCAGAACGGCCGTCCCTATGTCGCAATCGGAAAAACTCTGGTGCAGTCGGGCGCATTGAGCCTGGAAAATGTTTCGATGCAGTCGATCCGCGCCTGGCTTGAAGCGCATCCTGCGGAACGCGATGCGGTGTTGGACAGCAATCCGTCATACATATTCTTTCGGATGCTGCAAGGGGGCGATCCGGAGCTGGGACCGCCCGGCGCGCAGAATGTACAATTGACGCCCGGGCGCAGTCTTGCCGTCGACGCGGACCATCACGCATTGGGCGTCCCGGTGTGGCTGGATACGATAGCGCCCAGTGGAAAGAACGGAGAACCCCACCCCTTGCAGCGCCTGATGGTGGCGCAGGACACCGGCGGCGCAATCCGTGGACCGGTGCGCGGCGATGTGTTCTGGGGTTTTGGCGGACTGGCCGCGGCGACGGCCGGACGTATGAACAGTGACGGGCGCATGTATGTTCTGCTGCCACGCGCCATCGCGGCGCGCGCGATTCAGGAAAGAGAATAGATATGTCGTCAGCCAAGCCAAAAGTTGCGCTGTTCGTGACTTGTCTGGTGGATTTATTTCGCCCGTCGGCGGCATTTGCAGCCGTCACATTGCTGGAAGCGGCGGGCTGTACGGTGGACGCGCCACAATCGCAAACCTGTTGCGGTCAACCGGCGTACAATTCCGGCGATAAAGCAGACGCAATGGCGCTGGCGGTCCAAACCATCCGTGCCCTGATGGATTATGAGTATGTCGTGGTTCCCAGCGGTTCGTGCGCCGCGATGATCCGGCATCATTATCCGGACTTGATGGCGGGCGATGCAGAGCTGGCGGCGCAGGCGCGCGCACTGGCGGCTAAAACCTATGAGCTGACCCAGTTTCTGCATGATGTCATGCACTACAAACCGGATGCCGCAGCGTCCGGAAATATCACCTATCACGATGCCTGTTCAGGTTTGCGTGAGCTTGGCGTCCAGGCGCAGCCGCGCGCGTTGCTGCAATCACCAATACTCGAAAATGATGACGGTGAGACCTGTTGTGGATTTGGCGGCACGTTCTGTGTGAAATACACCGATGTTTCCACAGCTATTGCGGACAAGAAGCTGGATAAATTTTCCGCCACGGGTGCCACAATTGTGACCGGCGGTGATCTGGGGTGTCTGATGCATCTGGCCGGGCGCGCAGCGCGCCGTGGTATGGATTTGCAATTTAGACATGTAGCGGAAATATTGGCGGGGGACATCCAAACCCCGGCCATTGCGGGTCCGGAGAAATAAATGCAGCGCCGCCCCGCCGCCTTTAACGCCAACGCGAAGGAAGCATTGCTCGATGCGGATTTGCAGCGCGCCCTGGGCGCGGCGGAGGCGGGCTTCGGCGTCAAGCGGCGCAAGGCGATAACGGGTCTTCCGGAATTTGACGCCCTGTGCGATCAGGCGACCGCCATCAAGGACCATGTGCTGGATCATCTCGACATATATCTGGAGCGTTTCGAGACGCAGGTTTTCGCCAGTGGCGGCATGGTGCACTGGTGTGAGGATGCCGAACAGGCGCGCCAGATCATTTTGAAACTGTGCCAATCGGTGAACGCGAAAATGGTCACCAAAGGCAAAAGTATGGTCAGCGAAGAGATTGGCCTGAACCCGTTTCTTGAAGCCAATACTATTCATCCCGTGGAAACCGATCTGGGTGAATATATTATTCAGTTGGCGGATGAACCCCCCAGTCACATTATCGGTCCGGCGCTGCACAAGACCAAAGACCAGGTGTCAGCCCTGTTTCATGAACATCACCCGGCCATCGGCTATCCGGACCGACTGGAAGAAGGCGAGGCACTGGTGGGCGAGGCGCGCGCCATCTTACGCCAGAAATATCTGCAGGCGGATGTGGGGATTACAGGCGCCAATTTTCTGATTGCCGAAACCGGATCAACGGTCATTGTCACCAATGAAGGCAACGGCGACATGACGCAGATTTTTCCGCGTATGCATATTGTCATCGCCAGCATCGAAAAAATCGTGCCAACGCTGGAAGATGCGGCGACCTTGCTGCGGGTCCTGGCGCGTTCCGCCACGGGTCAGGAGATGTCTGTATACACCACATTTTCAACCGGGCCAAAACGCCGGAACGATGCGGACGGTCCGGAACAGTTTCATGTGGTGCTGCTGGACAATGGGCGCAGTGAATTGCTGGGCGGCAGCCAGCGCGATATTCTGCGTTGCATCCGGTGCGGCGCGTGCATGAATAATTGCCCGGTCTATATGGCGGCGGGTGGCCATGCCTATGGCGCGACCTATATGGGGCCGATGGGATCGGTGTTGACGCCCAATCTGACCGGCCTGAAACAGGCGCAGGCGCTGCCCTTTGCCTCCAGCTTTTGCGGTAAGTGCGAATCTGTGTGTCCGATGCGTATTCCACTACCCAGACTAATGCGCGAATTGCGCAGCGACGCGCATGCGGCGCGCATTACGCCGGTGCGCGAACGGTTTTGGCTGGCGCTTTGGTCCTGGGTGGCGCAGCGGCCGGAACTTTATCACGCGCTTACGCGCATCGGGTTGGGTGTGCTCCGTTTACTGGGGCGCGGACGTGGACGGTTTCGCTGGTTGCCTTTGGCGGGTGGCTGGACGGCGACGCGGGATTTTCCCGCACCCCAGGGGAAAAGTTTTATGGCGCAATGGGCGAAGCAAAAGAGACCTGGTGCATGAGTCAGCAACGCATGGCCATTCTGTCCAGACTTCGCACGTCGCTTGCTGCGCGGGGTGTTGCCCAGGATGTGCATGGTGTTGACGCGCGCCTTACTGCGCGCACCAGCAATCTGATCCCAGCGCGCGGACAACTTCAGGGCGAGGCCCTGCGTACGCAGTTCCAGCAGTTTGTGATTAAGACACAGGCGAGCATTGCCACCGTCTCCTCGTCCTCAAACGTGCCCGAAGCCATTGGCGAATATCTGATGACGAGCGCTCTTTCGGGACCGGTAAGGCTCAGTGGTGATGGCTGGCTGGCCACCATGCCATGGGACAGAATATCCAGTTACACGCCGTGCACCGGAGCTATCAGTGAAACAGACGGCGTTGGCGTCTCGGTGGCGCTGTGCGGCATTGCCGAAACCGCAACCTTGATGCTTACGTCCGGGGCCACCGCCCCCAGCGGACTAAATTTCCTGCCGCCCACCCATATCATTGTACTGCGCGGCGGCGATATTGTGGGTGCACTGGAAGATGGCTGGGCGCGGCTGCGGCTTGCCTCAAACGGGCAAATGCCGCGCACGGTTAATCTGATCACCGGTCCCTCGCGCACGGCAGACATTGCCCAGACCATGTATATGGGCGCGCACGGGCCAAAGCGGCTGCATGTCATTGTGGTGGAAGGCGGATGACTAAACCCCGCAAACCGCGCCCGCTGAATGACAGTGATACGGAACTATTCGCCAAAGTAGTGGCCGACGCTAAGCCGCTGCGCAAACGCCCGGGCGTGCCGGAAGTTTTTACCAAGCCGCGCGCGGCCATCCCAATTGCCCTGCGGCGCCCCGAGCCGACGCATGAGACGGTAAAAACCCTGCCGCCTATCCACGCGAAAGACCGCGCGGCGGTCAGCGCCATGGATGGGCGCAATGCCGAACGTCTAATCAAGGGGCGGCTGGAGATTGAAGCGCGCCTGGACCTGCACGGCCACCGCCAGGAAGAGGCGCAGCGCATTCTGGTGGACTTTATCCGGCGTAATCACTCTTACGGCAAACGCTGCGTTTTGGTCATAACCGGCAAGGGCCGATCGCAGAAAAACCGGCCTGAAGAAGAAGTGTCGACGGGCGGTCGCTACAGCATTCCAGACCGCAAGGGGGTCTTGTTTGATCTGGTTCCGATGTGGCTCAGCGCTCCGGACCTGATCCCCTATGTCGTCGCATTCTCCCCCGCCCAGCCCCGGCATGGCGGCAGCGGTGCGCTCTATGTGTATCTGCGAAGGGAGCGGGGATAGCTTTATCCGGTGGTGGTTTGTTGTGTGGCCGGTGTTGGTGTTTTTTCGTCCGTGAACTCTGCATCGATCACCCATGTCCCGTCCGCCATCGGTTTTGGAACAACGGCTATTGCGCCATCATGATAGAATGACCGGATAAGCGTTTGCACAAGGTTTTCCGGTACATCTATCAATTGACGGATACGTCTGACCATCATGATACCCTTTTCGTGTCGTTAACTTTTATCATAATCCAAATTCATCAACTGCCCTAGCCCGTAAATCTTCGTATTCCGTCCCGGTGATGAAGTCTGTTAACGCGAGGCCGGGTTTTTCTTTTTCCAACCAGGTATTTAACGGCGCCACAAATTCCGCCTGAGAATTGAGTTTAGCGGATATTTTGCGTTTTGTAGTGGTATCGGTAACTTTGATGGAGCTGATCGAAAGACCACTGGGGCCGATAGTCAAGTCACTATGTGGATTTTGTACCCTTTCAATAAACGTGGTCAGGAGAGCGCTAATCTGCGGCCGCGTTAATGTCAGTAATATAATAACTGTAACCGGCCACGCCAACAGGCCAATCAGTTTAATAAATTCCTGCATGAAGACCAAAGCGGCTGGTCCATTAAGGCCGCCGACATCGATAACCAGGTCAATACCGGTACTGAAAAGTATAGCGATAAATATTCCGGATATTACACCGAGAAAAACGCAGACAAATATACTTCTGTCAGTATTCTTCATTCTGTAATTCAGTTCTATCGGTTAGTCCTGTATATATACAGTCTAACAATGTTTCTTGGTCTGCGCCAGACTTCTCCCTACAAAATAAACTTCGACAAATCCCGGTTCCTCGCCAGATCGCCGATATGTTTTTCCACATATGCGGCGTCGACAGTCAATGTATCGCCTGCCTGATCGGTGGCGGCGAAGCTGATTTCGTCGAGGATGCGCTCCATCACGGTGTGCAAACGCCGCGCGCCGATATTTTCCACGTTGCTGTTAATCTCAACCGCGATGTCGGCGATGGCGTCAATGCCGTCTTCGCTGAAGCTTAAAGTCACCTGCTCGGTCCCTAGCAGGGCAATATATTGTTTGATCAGGCTGGCTTCCGGCTCGGTCAGAATGCGGCGGATATCCTCGCGGCTGAGCGGTTTCAGCTCCACGCGAATGGGCAGGCGGCCCTGTAATTCGGGCAGCAGGTCAGATGGCTTGGCGATGTGAAACGCGCCCGATGCGATGAACAGAATATGTTCGGTGCGCACGGGCCCATGCTTGGTGCTCACCGTGGTGCCTTCGATCAGCGGCAGCAAATCGCGCTGCACCCCCTCGCGCGAAACATCCGCCCCCTGGCGTTCAGAGCGGGCGCAGATTTTGTCGATTTCATCCAAAAACACGATGCCGTTATTTTCCACCGCATGCACGGCTTCACGGGTCAATTGATCCTGATCCAGCAATTTGTCGCTTTCCTCTGCGATCAGCACCACATAGGAATCTTTCACCAGCATGCGTTTTTCCGTGGTCTGCCCGCCGCCCATGGCCTTGCCCAGCATATCGCCAATATTGATCATGCCGATATTGGCACCGGGCATGCCGGGAACTTCAAAGCTGGGAAACCCTCCGCCGCTGCCAGTCACGCGAATGGCAATTTCCTTGTCGTCCAGATCGCCCGCATGCAGGCGCTTGCGGAAACTTTCGCGGGTGGCGGCGCTGGCGTTTTCACCCACCAGGCCGTCCAGCACCCGTTCCTCGGCGGCCAGATGGGCGCGCGCCTCGACCTCTTTGCGCTTGCGGGCGCGCACCATGCCAATGGCGATTTCCACCAGATCGCGGATGATTTGTTCGACATCGCGCCCGACATAGCCGACTTCGGTGAATTTGGTGGCCTCGATCTTGATGAACGGGGCCTGCGCCAGTTTGGCCAGACGCCGCGAAATTTCGGTTTTGCCCACGCCGGTCGGCCCGATCATCAGAATATTTTTCGGCAGCACTTCTTCGCGCAGTTCTTCGGGCAGTTGCTGACGGCGCCAGCGGTTACGCAGGGCAATGGCCACGGCGCGCTTGGCGTCATTTTGGCCGACAATATAACGGTCCAGTTCCGACACGATTTCGCGTGGCGTAAAGGCTGATCCGGGTTCGATGCTGACGGCGTCCATAATTATTCCCCGGCCTGTTTTGGTAAGGTCTCAAGCGTGATATTTACATTGGTAAAGATGCAGATCTCGGCGGCGATACCCATGGCGCGCCGCACAATCTCTTCCGCCGTCAGGTCCATATCCAGCAGGGCCATGGCCGCCGCCTGGGCATAGGGGCCGCCAGAACCAATGCCGACAAGGCCTCGTTCCGGCTCCAGAACGTCTCCGGTGCCTGTCAGCACCAGGCTGACATCCTTATCAGCGACAATCATCATGGCCTCGAGCCGCCGCAAATAGCGGTCCGTGCGCCAGTCCTTGGCCATTTCCACCGCAGCGCGGGTCAATTGCCCCGGAAACTGTTCCAATTTGCCTTCCAGGCGTTCAAACAGGGTCATGGCGTCGGCGGTGGCTCCGGCAAAACCCGCGATAACCCCGCCATCTCCCAGAGGGCGCACCTTGCGGGCGTTGGCTTTAATGACAATATTGCCCAGCGTTACCTGGCCGTCACCAGCTATGGCGACAATGCCGTTCTTGCGTACGGACAGAATGGTGGTGCCGTGCCAGCCGGTGGGATCGGCAGGGTTGTTTTGGGACATAAGCAAAATAAACCAGTTTGTTAAAGTTCTGCTGACATAACCATGCAAGCGGCATTGTACAATAGCTTCCAACTCCTGCTAAAAGGGCGCTGCATTCACCATTTTCTTCAGGAGAGACCCATGCGTACCGCCAGCGTTGCGCGCAAGACGAAAGAAACCCAGATTAGCGTGACCGTCAATCTGGACGGAACCGGGCGCTATAGCGTTGCGACCGGCATTGGTTTTCTGGATCATATGCTGGAACAGCTTTCGCGTCATTCCCTGATTGATCTGGACGTGCAGGCCACTGGCGACCTGCATATCGACTTTCACCACACGACAGAAGACACCGGTATCGCCATTGGTGAAGCGGTGGCCGAGGCGTTGGGGGCGCGCATTGGTATCCGGCGCTATGGCAGCGCCGTTATTCCCATGGACGAGACCTGCACCCAGGTAGCGCTGGATTTATCCAACCGCCCTTATCTGGTGTGGAAAGTGGCGTTCTCGAAGCCCAAGCTGGGGGAAATGGATACCGAGCTGTTTAAGGAATGGTTCCAGGCCTTCGCCCAGGCGGCGGGGGCGACCCTGCATGTGGAAAACCGGTATGGCGAGAATAACCACCATATTGTTGAATCCTGTTATAAGGGATTGGCGCGGGCGCTGCGCCAGGCGGTGGAGATTGATCCGCGCAGCGACGCCAGCGCGCCCTCTACCAAAGGCACCCTGAGCGGCAGTCTGTAACCAGAAGATGCACGTACCACTATGCAAATCTATTCGATATTCGAACCGGCCACCGGGGCGGCGCGCCTTGATGATCCGCGCAGCGTAATTTTCCTCAAGGAACGTTTCTGCTGGCCTGCGCTGTTTGTGCCGTTACTGTGGATGTTGTATCACCGCATGTGGCTGGTGACGGCAGGATATATCGCGCTGTCTGTGGCAGTTGGTATGATCGGTCAGATACTGGGGTCGCAGGAGGCGCCGGCTGCCGTGATTGGGCTGGGTTTCGGGCTTATCGTGGCATTCGAGGCCAATGGGCTGCGGCGCTGGTATTTGCAGCGTTCAGGCTTTCGTCAGGTGGCGACAGTGGCGGCGGATACGTTGCCACAGGCCGAGGCGCGTTATTTCGTGGGCCGTCCGGCTGTGCCCCAGGTGCAAACAGTGGCGCCGCGATCTGCTTTCGTATCTGATTTTGAGCGGCGTCATCCCTCGACGGGCTGGGGTTTCATGGCGCCGGACCAGCACAGATGAAACTGGTTATCATCAATTATGGCTCGGGCAATCTGCGCTCGGTAGCGAAAGCATTTGAACGTGCGGGTCTGGACAGCAGCTGGGATGGCCAGGTCGTGGTCAGTGATGACCCCGCACAGGTACGCGATGCAGATTATATTGTATTGCCGGGTGTCGGCGCGTTTGGCGATTGCGCGCGCGGGCTACAGGATGTCGCGGGCATGCATGATGCGCTGACACATGCGGTACAGGAGAAGCTGCGTCCCTTCCTGGGCATCTGTGTGGGTATGCAGCTGATGGCCGATCGCGGGCTTGAACATGGTGTGCATCAGGGGCTTGGCTGGATCGGTGGGGAAGTGCGCGCCCTGACGCCACGTGGTGCACAGATGAAAATTCCCCACATGGGCTGGAACACGCTGGCGCTGCAACCGGGCGAGGCGCATCCTGTTCTGTGCGGAATGGATGCGGGCGATTGCTATTTTTTGCATTCCTACCAGTTTGCCGCGCGCAACCCGAAGGACATTCTCGCGTTAACCGAATATGGCGGACCGGTGACGGCGGCGGTCGGGCGCAATAATATGCTGGGGGTGCAATTTCACCCGGAAAAAAGCCA
>JAUSQH010000349.1 GCA_030652895.1 Alphaproteobacteria bacterium | reverse complement strand
GTGAAAGCGTTACGGGCGTAGCGCATGGACCACTTTCGCCAATAAGGTGTCACGATCCAATGGCTTCACAATGAAATTGGCCGCGCCGGCCTTGATGCTGTCGCGCACGGCAGCGCCTTCGTTTTTCCCCGTCACCATGATCACCGGCACTTTTGCAAACTGCGGCATGGTCTTGAGGCGTCGTGTGGTTTCTATACCGTCCAGATCCGGCATCATGATGTCCATGAGGATCAGGTCTGGTTGCATCTTGCGCAAGATGTTCAATGCTTCAACGCCGCCGCTGGCAAATACCAGGCGATAGCGCTCTGCCGCAAGCAAGGTGTTCACGATGTTGCGTTGAAATTCATCGTCATCTATTACCAGAATTATTGGCCGAACGGCGTCCGCCATGGCATTCAATGCACACGCCGATTCAATGTGAGGCTCAAACCCTTTCCTGAAATCGTCGGTCCATTGCTGGATGGGCTGCACCGATTCGGCGACCTGACGAAAGCGTTGCCCGATCTCCTCCTGCTTGAGCCGCCTGATCTCCTGCTCCAGTCCGGAGACGTCGCTGATACTGGACACACCCGGCAGATTTCCTTGTGCGAGCTTGCTGGAAAATCCATCCAGCGCCGCGCCGATCTCCTGTTCCGCCTGCGCCATGGCGCGATTGGCCCCTTCTATCCTCTGGCTGCCTTGCGCAACATGTTGATCCAGCATGCTTCCCAGCTCAGCCAGGCGACGCGCCTGAGCTGCAAATTCAGCCGCCGATGGCCCCCCCTCACTGATCCCACTCAGATCGCGCAGCGAAAGATGCACTGACATCAGCAAACGAGGCGCGTCGTTGGTCATCGGCCAAAACTGGACGTAATCGTCAAAGTATTGTTTTCGGCACGCCTGATAAGCCTGACGGATTTCATCCATATTGCACAGAACAACGGTACGGTGCGGCTGTAGATGGATCTTGCCGCTCAAACGATAAAGCCCGAGGTAATAGCGCTCCGACTTTTCCAGGGTATTGAACGCGAGGACCAGCACGTCCGGGGCGCGGTTTTCAAAATCTTTGACTGCCCGATCCGGATTGGTGGAAAGGA
>JAUSQH010000341.1 GCA_030652895.1 Alphaproteobacteria bacterium | reverse complement strand
GCCAGCATGAAGTGCGCAAGCTGATTGCAGGTCCGACAGTATTCATATGCGATGAGTGCGTCGAGTTGTGCATGGATATCATCCGTGAAGAAACCAAAACCTCGCTCGTCAAGTCGCGCGCGGGCGTTCCGACGCCAAAAGAAATTCGCAAGACTCTCGATGATTATGTGATCGGACAGGATTACGCGAAACGTGTCTTGTCGGTGGCGGTGCACAATCACTACAAGCGGCTCAATCAGCAGCAAAAAGCCGGCGACGTCGAAATCGCCAAGTCAAACATTCTGCTCATTGGCCCGACGGGTTGCGGCAAGACGCTGCTTGCCCAGACACTGGCGCGGATTCTCGATGTGCCGTTCACGATGGCGGATGCGACGACACTTACCGAAGCCGGGTATGTCGGGGAAGACGTTGAGAACATCATTCTCAAACTGCTGCAGTCGGCGGACTATAATGTCGAGAAGGCGCAACGCGGGATTGTCTATATCGACGAAGTCGACAAGATCAGCCGCAAATCCGACAACCCGTCCATTACACGCGACGTTTCCGGCGAAGGCGTTCAGCAGGCGTTGCTGAAGCTGATGGAGGGAACTGTCGCCAGCGTTCCCCCGCAAGGCGGGCGCAAACATCCTCAGCAGGAATTCCTGCAGGTGGATACGACCAATATTCTGTTTATTTGCGGCGGCGCCTTTTCGGGGCTGGAACGCATTATTTCCGCGCGCGGGCAGGGGTCGTCAATTGGTTTTGGCGCCAATGTTAAATCACCCGACGACAGGCGCACCGGCGAAATTCTCAAAATGCTGGAGCCGGAAGATCTGCTTGCTTTTGGTCTGATCCCGGAATTTGTCGGCCGCTTGCCGGTACTGGCGACGCTCACCGATCTTGATGAGCCGGCGCTGGTTGACATACTAAGCAAACCGAAAAATGCGCTGGCAAAACAGTTCCAGCGTCTGTTCGATATGGAGAATGTCAAATTGACTTTCTCGGAAGATGCGTTGCGCGCCATCGCCAAGAAAGCCATTTTGCGCAAAACCGGCGCGCGTGGTTTGCGATCTATCCTGGAATCAATTCTGCTCGACACAATGTATGAGTTGCCGAGTTTCGAATCGGTCGAAGAGGTTGTTATCAGCGGTGAGGTCGTCGACGGCAAGGCCAGCCCGTTATATATCTATTCGGACCGGGATCGCCGCGAGGACGCTGGCGCCTCGGCGTGATATCGCTTTCTTGCTTTCCCGAAAAAGCAGCGATACTTGCGAACGGGTCTTGAATATTGTTCCGGTTAAACCCACGTTAAAACAGTGCCCCGCGCCGGATGGCCGGGCGGGGTTGTGCATGTTCATGATCTTGGCTGACGCGGGTTTATGACACAGCGCATATGTAAGGGGATTGTTATGGAAGAAGTATCGAAAAAGTCTGACCAGCCCAACATTCTTCCCGTTTTACCGCTTAGGGATATTGTCGTTTTCCCGCATATGGTGGTGCCCTTGTTTGTGGGGCGGGAAAAATCTGTCCGCGCACTTGAAGATATGATGCAGACGGATAAGCAGATCATGCTTGTCGCACAGCGTGACGCGGCGAACGATGACCCGACCAAGGATGATATTTATCAGGTTGGCACCATCGCGACAGTGATGCAATTGCTGAAATTGCCCGACAAAACCGTCAAGGTGCTGGTTGAAGGCGTGTCGCGCGCCCGTATCAAGCGGTTCACGGATAACGCCGAGTTCATTCAGGCGGAAGTCGAAATCATTGCAGCAGAGCAGGATGACACGCCGGAGGTTGAGGCGCTGGCCCGTTCGGTCACTTCCCTGTTCGATCAATATGTAAAGCTTGGTAAAAAGCTGCCGCAGGATGTTTTGGTGTCGGTCGAGCAGATCGAGGGCGCTGCCAAGCTCGCGGATTCAATCGCATCGCATGTCGCTGTCAAAATTCCGGAAAAGCAGGAACTGCTGGAATTGACCGATACTGCAGCGCGGCTGGAAAAACTGCTTTCCATGATGGAAGGCGAGATAAGCGTTCTGCAGGTTGAAAAGAAAATTCGTGGACGCGTCAAGCGGCAGATGGAAAAGACCCAGCGCGAGTTTTATCTGAACGAGCAGATGAAGGCGATTCAGAAAGAGCTTGGTGAAGGCGAAAACGGCAAAGATGAGATTGGTGAGCTTGAACAAAAAATCAAGGACACCAAACTGAGCAAAGAAGCCAGTGAAAAGGCCGAGGGTGAATTAAAGAAGCTGCGCAATATGAGCCCGATGTCGGCAGAGGCCACTGTTGTGCGCAACTATCTCGACTGGCTGCTGTCTATTCCGTGGAACAAGCGCAAGCGGGTCAATATTGATCTGGCGCGCGCAGAGGCCATTCTTGACGCCGATCATTACGGACTTGAGAAAGTAAAGGAGCGTATCCTTGAATATCTTGCCGTGCAAAAGCGTACTGGCAAGCTGAAAGGTCCGATCCTGTGCCTTGTGGGCCCGCCGGGCGTTGGCAAGACGTCGCTGGGCAAATCGATCGCCAGGGCGACGGGGCGTGAGTTCATTCGTATGTCTTTGGGTGGTGTGCGCGACGAGGCTGAAATTCGCGGCCACCGCCGGACATATATCGGCTCCATGCCAGGCAAGGTCATTCAGAGCCTGCGCAAGGCGAAACACTCCAATCCGTTTTTCCTGCTCGACGAGGTTGATAAAATGGGCGCCGATTTCCGCGGCGATCCGTCATCGGCACTGCTGGAAGTACTGGACCCCGAGCAGAACAGTACGTTTGCGGACCATTATCTTGAAGTGGACTATGATCTGTCAGACGTGATGTTCGTCACTACGGCGAACAGCTTGCGCATGCCCGAACCGCTGCTGGACCGGATGGAGATCATCCGTATTCCCGGTTATACCGAGGACGAAAAGATCGAGATCGCCAAGCGCCATCTGGTCGCTAAACAGCGCGAAGCCCATGGTCTGAAAGCGGAGGAGTTCACAATACCGGATTCCGGCGTTAAACATCTGATTCGCTATTACACGCGCGAAGCCGGTGTGCGAAATCTTGAACGCGAGCTGGCCAATCTGGCCCGCAAAGCGGTACGTGAGCTGGTCACCAACAAGGCGGTCAAGCATATCGAGATGACCGAAGAGCTGATTGAAAAATATGCTGGTGTGCGCCGTTTCCGTTATGGCGAGGCCGAGGCGGAGGATCATATCGGTGTTGTTACCGGCCTGGCGTGGACCGAGGTCGGCGGCGAACTGCTGAATATCGAGTCGGTGGTGCTGCCTGGTAAGGGACGCATGACGACAACGGGTAAGCTCGGCGATGTGATGAAGGAATCAATCGAAGCGGCGTCGTCTTATGTGCGTTCGCGGGCCGTTGATTTTGGCATCAAGCCTTCGATCTTTGAGAAAAAAGACATCCACGTGCATGTGCCGGAAGGCGCGACGCCTAAAGACGGGCCGTCTGCCGGTGTGGCGATGGTGACCTCCATCGTTTCGGTGCTGACCTCCAACCCGGTGCGCCGCGACGTCGCGATGACGGGCGAGATCAGCCTGCGCGGGCGTGTGCTGCCGATCGGCGGGTTGAAGGAAAAACTTTTGGCGGCCTTGCGCGGTGGAATCAAGATTGTCTTGATACCGTCGGAAAATGTGAAAGACCTGGCGGATATTCCAGATAATGTGAAAAAAGATCTGGAGATTATCCCGATGACGGTGCTGGATGATGTGTTGCGTCATGCGCTGGTCAATCCTCTGACGCCGATAGAATGGGACGAGGAAAAGGAAATCGCGGCGGCGAGAGAGGCCAAAATGGACTTGTCTGACGGGCTGCGCGCACATTAACACCGGATAATTTTACTTTCCGGATGCCCCGGTTTAGTTGTTCCGGAGCAGTTCTAACCGGCCATAGTGATATGGCCGGTTTTTCTTCGGGCAATCTGTGCTTTCCCAGCACCCCTTAATCGCTAATCAGTCTCGATAGGTACAAAAATCTGTGAAAAACTGCCTTTTTTCTTTGACGGGCATAGCGAACAAAGGCAAACTTCACAAAAGCAGCAGCCAGTTAATTTGAATCGCTTTTGGTTCGAATTAATCGGATGACGTTGCTTTGACGGTTTGAGGTCTAGAGTAATATCTCCCGGGATTGGATCTTCTGGTTCAGTCCGGGGAAGATGAAATCGCTCTAGTGTTTTTTAATTTGCGTTATCCGATTCCGACTGACGCAAAAATCTGACGTGATTTGCAACATATAATGAGGGGGCCCTCGTGAACAAGAATGACCTGATCGCTAGCGTATCCGATGATATCGACATCACCAAAGCGGATGCCGCACGGGCTGTGGATTCCATTTTGGAGATCATCACCAAGAGCCTGAAAAAGGGTGGTGAAGTTCGGCTCGTCGGATTTGGCACCTTCTCCGTCGTAAAACGTAAAGCGTCTGAAGGACGTAATCCCCGCACCGGCGAGGCGATTAAAATACCGGCTAGCAAGCAACCCAAGTTCAAGGCGGGTAAGGCTTTGAAGGATGCCGTGAATTAATCTGGCGGACACGCCCGCCATGCCGTTGTCACGGGTGAAGGTCCGTGTAGATGGACAACGGGTTCGACTGGTAAACCGCCCGGCCTCGCAAAGGCGGGGCGGTTAGTTTTTTCGATGCATTTTTGGAGTAGCGTCCAGCCAGCCAGGGTCGGTTTGTGATCGAACTATCTGGTTGGCGCTGCGCCATCTTTTGAATCGTATTAAATAGTTTTTCTACGGGCGGTTAGCTCAGTTGGTAGAGC
>JAUSQH010000340.1 GCA_030652895.1 Alphaproteobacteria bacterium | reverse complement strand
ATCAGATTAACGCCGCTTGCATTGAAACCGTCAAGGCGCAGGGGTTTACTGACGCCTATGTGCGGCCGATTGCGTGGCGTGGCAGCGAGATGATGGGCGTTTCCGCGCAGGCGGGCCGCATCAATGTCGCCATTGCCGTGTGGGAATGGCCGTCTTATTTCGATCCGGCCGAACGCGCGCGCGGCATTCGCATGGATATTTCGCGCTGGCGGCGGCCGTCGCCTGAAACCATCCCCTGTTTCGCCAAGGCGGCGGGGCTATACATGATCTGTACGATGTCGAAACATGAGGCGGAGGCCAAGGGGTATGCGGATTCGCTAATGTATGATTATCGTGGCCTGGTGGCCGAAGCGACGGGGGCCAATATTTTCTTCGTCAAGGACGGCAAGCTGCATACGCCGAAGCCGGACTGCTTCCTGGATGGGATCACGCGTCAAAGTGTGATCAGCCTGGCCAAAACACGCCAGATCGACGTTATCGAACGCGCCATCCAGCCTGACGAAATGGACAGTTTTGAACAATGCTTCATCACCGGTACGGCGGCGGAAGTAACCCCGGTGTCGGAAATCGGTCCGCACAAATATACCCCCGGCCAGATCACCCAAACCCTGATGGGTGATTATGACAGGCTGATCCGCGCGAAGTAGGCGCAAGATCTGTATTTTCCGCCGACAAGGGGCGGACATACGACATTTGTATAAATTTTTCGGCCGCGCGGCGCTTCAGGAGATGCGTAAAAGGCGGAATTTACTGCAAAATTTGGGTCCTTTTGAGGATTACCTTGATTTTCCCCCTGTTTTTTGCTCTCTGCCAGTTCACATTCATTCGGATGGAGAAGGTTTGGAAGATGCATGGCTAAGGAAGAACTGATCGAAATGCCAGGCGCAGTTAGCGAACTGTTGCCCAACGCGACATTTCGCGTAGTACTGGAAAATGGGCACGAGATCATCGCCCATGCGGCAGGCAAGATGCGCAAAAATCGCATTCGTGTGCTGGCGGGCGATCAGGTGCTGGTCGAAATGACGCCCTATGATCTCACCAAGGGCCGCATCACCTACCGTTTCAAATAATTTTCCAGCAAAGGCGTCTCGCACACGATGGCGCATAACCCACATCTGGTTCTCGCCAGCGCGTCGCCGCGCCGCCGCGATCTGCTGGCGCAGATTGGCGTAACGCCGGATTTGATTGACGCCGCCGATGTAGATGAAACCCCAAGCAAGGGCGAATTGCCGCGACAGCTCGCCACGCGTCTGGCGCTGTACAAAGCCCAGGCGGTCAAGGTGCGCCACGCGGATAGTCTTATTCTGGCTGCCGATACGGTGGTGGCCTGCGGGCGGCGTGTTCTGCCCAAGACCGAAACAGTGCAGCAGGCCCGCCAATGTCTCGAACTGTTGTCGGGGCGTCAGCATCAGGTGCTGACCGGGCTTGCGGTGATCGCGGCAGATGGGGTGGTACACCAACGCGTGACGCTGACGCGTGTCGCATTTCGCCGCCTGCATGCGGACGAAATCAATCATTATCTGGTGCTTGAGGAATGGCGCGGCAAGGCGGGCGGGTACGCCATACAGGGCTATGCGGACTGTTTCGTGCGTACACTGAACGGCAGCTATAGCAATGTGGTCGGGTTGCCTTTGCTGGAAACCGTGCATTTGCTTCGCGCCGCAAAATACACGGTTTAAGAAATCTGGTTTAATGCTATTCTGACGCACTTATGAAAACTCAGGGTCGGGCTGCATGGATGAACCATTGAACGAGGAAGTGCTGATCAATGCAGGTATCGGCGAAACTCGTGTCGCGACGGTGGTCGATGGGCGGCTGGATCAGCTGATACTGGAGCGCGCACGTTCGTCGGGACAGGGGCGTTCCGGGCACAGCCTGTTGGGCAATATTTACCTTGGCCGGGTGCAGCGGGTGTTGCCTGGCATGCAGGCGGCGTTTGTGGAAGTGGGCCTGAAACGCGCAGGCTTTCTTGGTGCGCGCGAGGCGCGCTGCCTCAGCGACCTGCCCAGTTTCAAGGAAGACAGCCTGCCGCCTATCAGTCAGTGTGTAACAGAGGGGCAGGCGCTCCTGGTGCAGGTCGTGAAAGATCCGATCCGCGACAAGGGCGCGCGTCTGTCCGCCAATGTCACCCTGCCGGGACGCCTGCTGGTGCTGGTGCCCAATCAGGATGGCGTGGCTCTGTCGCGCCGGATCGACGATGAGGCGGAGCGTGCGCGGCTGACGCAGATATGCGAAGCCATGATCGCGCGTATGAAACATATCAACGCGGACACGGTAGGGGCCAATTCCGGCAACAAACCGATCAAGACCGGAGGCTATATTGTGCGCACAGCTGCGATCGGCGCACATCTCACCGAGCTTGAGGTGGATGCGACGCGGCTGAATGATATGTGGCGCGAAATCGAAAAAACCCGGTTGAGCGCGCAGCCCGCCACATGCCTTTATTATGATATTGATCCGGTCAAAAAAGCCATGCGCGACTGTGTTGGGGTTAACACCAAGCGTGTCCTGATAGATGATGCGGAGGCCTATGCCGTGGCGCGGCGTTATTGCGATGACACCATGCCTGAAATGTCGTCCCGGCTGGAACGCTTTCAGGGGCCTGGTGCGTTGTTTGATCTGTACGGCGTAGAAGATGATTTGCGTAGCGCGCTTGATCCTATTGTTCCGCTGCGTTCCGGCGGGTATGTGGTGATCGAAACCACCGAGGCGCTGACTGCAGTGGACGTGAATTCCGGCAGCTATACCGAGGCGACCGGGCTGGAGGAAACCAGCGTACGCACCAACCTGGAAGCTGCGGCGGAAATCTGCCGGCAACTGAAGTTGCGCGGGATTGGCGGTGTCATTGTCATTGATTTCATTCATATGAATGATTCGCAGAATATCGCGCGCGTATTGGACGTTCTGCATACGGGCTTGGCAAATGACCGGACCCCGACCCAGATTTCTGGCATGTCGGAATTTGGCCTTGTCGAGATGACCCGTAAACGCACCCGTGAACCACTTGCACGGCTATTGTCGGAGGATTGCGGCGCCTGTGGTGGGGTTGGGCGTAACATATCAGTTGTCGCCATTGGCAATGAAATTCTGCGTCACATCGAACGTGAAAGTGCGGCCAGCCCCGGACGTCAGATCAATGTCAGCGCAGCAGGTGAGATTGCGGCCTGGCTTGCCGATAGTGAGGACGATCTGCTCGCCCGCCTGAGGCGCCGGCTGGGGGTAAATATTATTGTCGAGGCGCGGCCTGGTTTTCCGCGCGAACGCCATGAAATTATTGTAGGCTGAGGGTTCGACTGGACGGACAAGCCGAAGTTTTCTATAACCGCGTCGCCCGTCATAATTCCCTCACGGTGCGCATATTGCCCAGGTAGCTCAGTTGGTAGAGC
>JAUSQH010000201.1 GCA_030652895.1 Alphaproteobacteria bacterium | reverse complement strand
CAGCGGCGCGCTGCTGGCCGAGGTCGCCGCCGACGACGCCGCCAGCGTCGCCGCCAAGGCCGCCGCGGCGCGCGCCGCCCAGCCGGCCTGGGCGGCGCTGCCGATGGCCGACAAGCTGGCGATGCTGCAGCGCTTTCGCGCCGCCGTCGTCGCGCAGACCGAGGCACTGGCGCTGACGCTGACGCTCGAGGTCGGCAAGCCGATCGCGCAGTCGCGCGGTGAACTCGCCGGCCTGCTGGCGCGCATCGACTTCTTCGCCGAACAAGCCGAGCCGGTGCTGCGCGACGAGCATGTGTTCGACGGCCACGGCATGCACGAGCAGATCGCCTTCGAGCCGCTCGGCCTGGTGGCCAACATCTCGGCCTGGAACTACCCCTGGTTCGTCGGCTGCAACGTCGTCCTGCCGGCGCTGTTGGCCGGCAACGCCGTGCTCTACAAGCCCAGCGAATGTGCCACCCTGACCGGCCAGCACCTGACGCGGCTGCTGTACGAAGCCGGCGTGCCGGCGGCCGTGCTGCACTGCCTGGTCGGCGCTGGCGAGGTCGGCGCGGCGCTGGTCGCGCAGCCGATCGATGGCCTGTTCTTCACCGGCAGCCACGCCACCGGCCAGCGCATTGCCGCGGCGCTGGCCGGGCGCTTCGTCAAGCTGCAGCTCGAGCTCGGGGGCAAAGACCCGGCCTATGTGCGCGCCGACGCCGACCCCGTGGCCGCCGCCGACAGCCTGGCCGACGGCGCCATGTACAACAGCGGCCAGAGCTGCTGCGCGGTCGAACGCATCTATGTGCACGAAGCCGTCCACGACGCCTTCGTCGACCGCTTTCTCGCCACTGTGGCCGGCTTCCAGGTCGGCGACCCGCAAGACCCCGGCACCTACATCGGCGCCATCGCACGGGCGCCGCAGATCGCCGTGCTGCAAGCCCAGGTGGCCGACGCATTGGCCAAGGGCGCGCGGCTGCGCTGCGGCGGCCAGGCCTTGGCCGGCCAGGCCTTTGCGCCCACCGTGTTCACCGGCGCCAACCACACGATGGACTTGATGCGCGAAGAAAGCTTCGGCCCTGTGATCGGCATTCAGAAGGTGGCCGGCGACGACCAAGCGCTGGCGCTGATGAACGACAGCCGCTACGGCTTGACGGCCGGCGTCTACA
>JAUSQH010000324.1 GCA_030652895.1 Alphaproteobacteria bacterium | reverse complement strand
CTTCGACTACCGGAATATTCTCGCCGCCGCGAATGATGATATCCTTGGCGCGCCCGGTAATGCGGATGTAGCCGTCTTCGTCCATGCGCGCATAATCGCCGGTGTCAAACCAGCCGTCCGCGTCGGTGCCATGCATTTCCGGCTTTTTCATATAGCCGACAAAGGCCGAACAGCCGCGCGCCTGCAACAGGCCTTCGGTATTTACCGGCGCAACCTTACCATCTTCACCAACGATACGGACTTCTACCCCCGGTAATGGCTTGCCATCCGTATTAAAGACCTTTTCCATCGGGTCGCTTGGCTGCGTGGTTGTGACCGCCCCATTTTCGCTCATGCCCCAACCCGACAGAACGATAATATCAAGCTCCTTGCTGGCGGTTTCCGCAAGCACGCGCGGGATCGGCGCGCCCGCGCACAAAAATATCTTCAGGGTGCTGATATCATAATCGCGCACCTGCGGCGTACCGGCCAGATCGGCCAGAAACGGCGTTGACGCCATGGTGTACGTGACGCCTTCTTCCTGAACAAGCTGCGCCGCCACTTTGGCGTCCCAGACATCCTGATACACCACCTTGGCCCCTATCAGCAGCGGCATGATGACGCCATACAGAAAGCCGGTCTGATGCGCCAGGGGTGACGACATCAAAATGGTGTCCTTCGCCCCCAGCCCCAACCGCTGCGCATAGGGGCGCGCATTGGCGAACTGGGTATTGGCGGTGTGCATGACCCCTTTGGGCTGTCCAGTGGTGCCCGACGTATACAGCATTTCATTGACGTCATTGGGGCCCATTTTGCGCGCCGCGAAAATCCCCGGACCGTCCATTTCGTCTTCATGGCGCCGGTTCAGGAAATTTTCCTCGAAGCTTTGCGCCCCCTCACCGCCCAGCACGAACACATGCTCCAGTTCCGGCAGGTCCTTGCGCAGGCCCGCCATCATGGCGCCATGATCAAAGCCACGAAATTCGCGCGGCACGAATATCGCCCTGGTTTGCGCAAAGGACAGCATAAAGGAAAGTTCGCGTTCCCGGAAAATCGGCATGACCGGATTGCTGATCGCGCCGATACGTGCGCAGGCCAGATGCAGGGCGGCAAACTCCCACCAGTTGGGAAGCTGAAACGATACAATGTCACCCTCGCTGATACCGTAATGCACCAGCCCCAGCGCGATACGCCGCGAAAGAATGTTCAGTTGCCGGTAAGATAGCGTTTCCCGGCGGCCACCACGCATACTGTTAATACCCGTAATGGCCACGGCGTCGGGCCGTTCCGCCGCCAATGCGTCAAGCACATCGGTAATCACCATATCAGGCCACAGGCCGGCCTGCTTCATTTCTGCAATACGGCTTTGCGGCAATATCATTTGTAAATCAACCGGCATCTTTCTTCCCCTGTTCTTGTTTTGCACAAGAATAGCGGCATTCGCTACCCGTTGTCACGAGCGGGTTGTCGCGGTCCGGAATAAACAGGAGACGCACCCCCACACAAAAAAGCACCCCCCGAGGGCATGACCCGGGGGGTGAGAATACTGGCGCGCCGGCGGTCGGCCCGCGCACCAGAAAAAGATCGGCTTACTCGGCAGCCATCTGCCCGGTCTTGCCGAACGTATTGATACCCTTCAGGAACCTGATGCCCTCTTCGGCAATGTCATCCCCGACCATGCTTTCACCTTCCGCGTGCAGTTCCTTCATATCCACAAACGCCGCGTAATAGGGCGCGGTGCGCTGGGTAATGATCCCGGCCTTAAGCAGGGTCTTGATCACTGTGCGGAAGATGTTGGTGCTTTCCTGCATCTGCTTGCGGTGGAAATCATCCGTGAAGGCCTCAAACATGGCCGACTGAACATATTGCCAGGTCAGGCCGACCTCGGCGTAAATGTGCTGTTTTTCTTCCGGGTCGCTGAAGTTTTTCAGCACCAGGTCAAACGTGTCGCGCAGCCAGTCTTCGACCTGGTCACGCAATTCAGGCTCCATGTGCGGGATCGTCTTGTCGGCCCAGATCTTGCCGAACTTGTGATGGAACGCCTCGTCGGTCATGGCCAGTTGCACCAGCTTCACCAGCAGCGGGTCATTGCCATACTGGTAATAAGAGGCGAACAGCCCCATGGCGAAGCCTTCCAGCATCATTTGCAGGCCGACGATTTTTTTCCAGACCTGTTCGGTCGTGACAACATCCACCAGAAGTCCGCGCAACACGCCCGTTACCGGCGCCGGCGCGCCGAAACGCGACGCGATATATTTTGTAAATCCGGTTACGTGACGGGCTTCTTCGCGACACTGGTTGGCGCAATATTCCTGCGCGCCGGGATCCAGCAGCATGTGGCACAGATTGGCTGACATATTCAGCGCGGCCTGTTCACCATGCAGAACCGTGGATAGCAGATGGTGCTGCACGCGGTTGTTGAGATGGATCTTTTGCTTCTCGGTCAGCCTTTCCACTATGCCGGTATTCATTTCCGGCGTCAGTTTCGGCTGTACGATATATTCGTTTTCAATATCGAAGGGCGTGCTGAAATCGATATACCGGGTATCCAGCGGATCCCAGAAATGGTCATTGGTGGCGGAGATTATTTTGTCAAATGCGCTAGAGCGGTCTCCATAGCGGGCCGGGTCCAGCATGGGGGGGAAATCGTGGGCGCTGACGGTCCTGTAGACGGTGGCTTCTTTGCTCATGGGGTACTCCTCATCATGAAAATTATTGCGGGCTTCTTTGCGGATTCGTGAAATGATTGCAGAGGGCAACCACTCGATAGTTGATAGAGTAGTCAATAAAAATGACGCCGTCAATAAAAATGACGCGTGTGTCATTTTTATATTGTTAACCAACATATTACGGGAGATGCTCGGAATAATTAAACAAACACAGATAGTTGAATAAATTCCGGGAATTGTTCGAGATGGCTCTGCGCGTTTAATGCCCGGCTTCTTGAACCCGCGACAACACTACAAATCCCACAATCAGGAACAGCATGATCACCGCCATCCCGGCGCGCTGCGAATGCAGGGCCGCGGTTGTCAAACCAATCAGCAGCGGCGCCAGAAATGACGTCGCCTTGCCGGACATCGCGAGCAGTCCAAAAAATTCCCCCGTCATATCCTTTGGCGCCAAACGCGCCAGCAGGGTGCGGCTGGCGGCCTGCGCCGGGCCGCCAAAGATTCCCATCATTATACCGCAAACCACATAAGCCAGTTCCGGCACACTGCCAAATGCAACACCGCCCGCCTGCATCGGCGGGACGGGAATACCAAATAAAATCGAATCGCGCTGAATGGAAACTGCGCCCAGCAATGCAACAAATAATCCCGCAACCGAAAAAAGAATCGTGCGGCGCGAACCAAACCGATCATCGGCCCAGCCGCCTGCGAACGCCCCGACAGAAGCGAACACGACCAGGATAATTCCAAACAGGCCCAGCGTGAAAATTTCCCATCCGAACAGGCCTGCGCCATAAATTCCACCGAACGCAAACAATGCCGTCAAGCCATCGGCATACAGCATATGGGCGATAAGAAACCGCGCCACGTTACTATATTTGCGCACGTGCCGGATGGTCTGGCGCAATTGCCCCACCCCTTCGCGCACCGCCTGTCCCACATGCAATCCCGTCGCCGCACGGTCCGGCGTAAACAAGAAAAATGGCGGCGCAAACAGCAAAAACCAGAATGCCGTGAGCGGCCCGGCAAGCTGACCTGGGTTTTCATTCAAGCCCGGCATGCCGATGATCATAACCAGGCTGAGTAATCCCCCCACATAACCCAGTCCCCAGCCAAAACCACTTAGTCTCCCAAGCCGCGCCGGGGACACCAGATCGGGCAGCATCGCGTTACTGAACACAATGATGAATTCGGCACTAACCGCCGCCAGCACCACGGCGCCAATAACAAGCACAAATGCATCCGACGCTCCGGGGGCTGCAAACCACAACAGCGTATTGCCGAGGATGTACGTCGCGCCCAGAACTGCGATCCATGGCTTGCGCCGCCCGATCCTGTCGGCGATGGCGCCAAGCACCGGACTGAGCAGTGCTATGGTGGCGCCGACAAAAGACTGACTATAGCCCCAGATCTCCTGTCCGCGCACTGCATCGCCGATAAAGCTGGTGGCGAAATAAGGTGCAAAGATAAAGGTGGTGATCAAGGTGAAATAGGGCTGATGGGCCCAGTCCAGCAGCGCCCACGAATATTGCCCCCGCCGCCGCGCGAACGAGGATTGATTGGCAGACACTACCGGCGCAAGATTCGTCATCGCGCCAATCTAGCGCACAGTACCAAGCGCACGACAGTACTACTTATTTAACAGGTCGCGCATCTGACGATTGACGAAAGCCAGTTTGGCCACACTGATAGCGCCTGTGCGCATTTCATCGATCAGCTTGACCGTTCTGCGCACGGCAAGACCATGCGCCTCGCACCATTGCACAACCGCCGTCTCTGCGTCGGCCGCCGTACTCGCCGTAAGCGCCTGCGCCGTCATGACCCGTTGCTGGCCATAAAAATCATCAATCATGGCGTTCGTCGCCAACCTTTCCCAGTGCCCGTCGACAATGTACGTTTCTGCCGCGCTGCACAGCCAGTCGAGCCTGAGTTCGGCGCCAATGCGGAAAAACGCCGCAGCCACGTCACTAATGCCCCTCTCGCAGAAACGCGAGACCATGACCATATCCGCCGCTCCCCCCATGGGCTGAAGTCCCGCGGCTACACGGGCAATGTCTTCAGGAACACCTTCCTCCAGAAGCCCCTCCAGACGCCCCGCATGCGCCTCTGCCTCGAACGCGGACAGGTGCAGATGAATTTCACTTCGCAACTGCGTAATTCCTGGCCGGTAGGCCTCAATAACCGCGCCAATATCCATCGGCTGCGGCACATTGCGCAGGAACCAGATCGTCGCACGTCGGATCAGATCGCGCCCATCAAGCTGAATGCGCGTCTGGACATCGGCAGGCACTTTATTATCCAGCGCTTCCAGCGACTGCCAGAATGCGCGCAGATCAAAGGCTGCACGCGCCACCACAAAGGCCCGCACCACTTCCGCGGTAGAACATCCGGTTTCTTCGGCAATCGTACTAACAAAGGTAACGCCCGCCCGGTTGACGATTGAATTCACCAGCATGGACGCCATGATTTCTCGGCGCAATTGATGCCCCAGCAGCGCCTGGCGATATTTCTCCCGCAGCGGTTTTGGGAAATAACTTAGCAGATCCTCCCGCAAAAATTCCGAATCCGGCACGTCACTTTTCTCCAGTTCCTGCCGTAAGCCGTTTTTCGCATATGCAACCAGAACCGAAATTTCTGGCCGGGTAAGTCCCAGCCCCGCCGCCGCGCGCTCCGAGATAGCTGCATCATCAGGTAAAAATTCCACCTTGCGGTTAAGCAATCCAGCGCGTTCCTGTTCGCGCATGAATCCGGCGTGGGAGTCCAGCAGTCTGTGCGCCAGAGAGGCCTCAAGACTAATTGCCAGCGTTTGCTGATAATTATCGCGCAGCACCAGTTCGGCGACCTCATCGGTCATCGAAGCCAGCAGCTTATCGCGCTGCTTGCGCGGCAAGTCCCCTGCCCGCACTTCCGGGCCGAGGGCGATCTTTATATTTACTTCGTGATCGGAACAATCAACTCCCGCCGAGTTATCCACTGCGTCCGTATTGATCGCACCGCCGGTCTGCGCATATTCAATCCGGCCAAGCTGGGTGCAGCCCAGATTGGCGCCCTCGCCAATGACTTTTGCTTTTACGGCACCGCCGTCAATCCGCACTGCGTCATTGGCCTTATCTCCAACGTCAAGGTTGGTTTCACGTGATGATTTGAGATACGTGCCGATACCGCCAAACCACAATAAATCTGCTTCCGCGCCCAGCAACGCGTGAATAAGCTCCGCAGGGGTCACTGCATCATGTGTCAGACCTGTCATCTGTTTCATTTGTGGCGTCAGCGTGATGGATTTACGCGTGCGGCTGAAGACGCCGCCGCCCGCACTGATGAGTTTTGCATCATAATCCGCCCACGAGGAGCGCGGCAAATCAAACAGACGCGCGCGTTCATCAAAACTTACCGCCGGATCGGGATCGGGATCGATAAAAATATCGCGGTGATCAAATGCCGCCAGCAGCCTGATCTGGCGCGATTGCAGCATCGCGTTGCCAAACACATCCCCCGACATATCGCCGCACCCGATGACGCTGAATGGTGTGCTTTGAATATCCACACCGCGTTCACGGAAATGCCGCTTTACCGCTTCCCAGGCCCCGCGCGCGGTGATCGCCATTTTCTTGTGGTCATAACCGACCGAACCACCAGAGGCAAACGCATCGTCCAGCCAGAACCCGTAGGACTGCGCCACCTCATTCGCGATATCGGAAAATGTCGCTGTGCCCTTATCTGCCGCAACCACCAGATAAGGATCGTCCTCATCATAGCGCATTACACGCGGCGGCGGTAACACCTTGCCGTCAACGATATTGTCTGTCAGATCCAGCAATCCGGAAATGAACATGCGATAGGCAGCAACGCCTTCAGCCTGCACGGCCTCCCGGGTGCCGCCCGTGGGCAAACGTTTGGGAAAGAAACCGCCTTTGGAGCCAACCGGTATTATGACGGCATTTTTTACCTGTTGCGCTTTTACCAGACCAAGAACTTCGGTGCGGAAATCCTCACGCCGGTCCGACCAGCGGAGCCCACCGCGCGCCACCTTGCCAAAGCGCAGATGCACACCTTCCACCCGCCGAGAATAGACAAAAATTTCGACCATCGGACGCGGCAGCGGCAACTCATCGACAAGTGAGCTGTCGAGCTTGACGGCAATATAATCCTTATGCCCGCCATCGCCTGTGAACTGGTAGAAGTTGGTACGCAGAGTACATTCAATAAGATTGAGAAAACGGCGCAGGATCCGATCTTCGTCGAGGCTTGCGACGCCGTCAAGCGCCTCCATAATAGACTGGCGTAATGTTACCATTCTTGTGTCACGCTTGGCGGTATTGTCGACATCGAAACGCGCGTGGAAAAGGTCAACCATTTTACGCACAATAGTGGGATGGACGCTTAGCGCGCGCTCCAGATAATCATTGCTGTAGGGAATCCCCGCCTGGCGCAGATATTTGGCGTACGCGCGCATGAGCGCCACTTCCCGCCACAACAGCCCCCCATTCAGAACCAAACGGTTGAAGCCGTCATTTTCTGCAGCCCCCGCCCAGACTGCTATGAACAGATCTTCGAGGTTTTTACTGACTGCGGAGAGATCGATCGGACTATCGTTCGTTTCACGCATTTCGAAATCGTGCAGCCAGATGGAAGACTCACCCGCGACATCAATTTCATAGGGATGTTCGCCGGTCACCCGGAACCCCATACGCTCCAGCATCGGCATGCAATCGCTGAGCAGTACCGCTTCGCCCTTGCGGAACAATTTGAACCGGACATATGATTCCGGGTCTTCGATTGTGCGGTAAAAGCAGACATGAATGCCGCCGGCAACCTGCAGCGTCTCCATGCGTTCAATGTCCAGCGCCGCCAGCTCGGGCTGAAAATGGCCCTGATAATCCGGCGGAAATCCGTTGGCGTAGCGGTCCCATAGCTCCAATCCGCGCCCGCCCCCCGCATGGGCCAGCAGCGCCACGCGCAACTCGTCGCGCCAGGTGCGCGCCGCCTGGTCGATTTGCGCTTCGATCTGCGCGATCTCAACTTCGAGTATAGCGCCAGGCGTCGTTTTAATAATGAAATGCACCCGCGCCAACGGCGCTTCGCCATATTCCGGCGTAGTCGTGGTAACGGCGCCGTCGAAGTTTTCCGCCAGTATTACGCCGATCCGCCGCTGCAATTCCGCGTCATAGCGTTCGCGCGGAATAAACACCAGACACGACACATAGCGCCCAAATGGATCTGCTCGCACGATCAACCGGGTGCGTGGGCGCTCCTGCAGCCGCAAAATGGCGATCGTATTGTGAAATAGCAGATCACGTGAGGTTTGAAACAGTTCATCGCGTGGATAAGTATCCAGAATATTCTGTAACGCCTTGCCGTCATGACTGTCGCGGACAAAACCGGCCCGGGCTATGGTCAAGGCGACTTTGCGCCGCAGCAGTGGAATATCCGCTGGCGCACGGCTATAGGCGCCCGAGGTAAACAGTCCGACAAAGCGCCGCTCGCCGACTACCGTTCCGTCCGCTTCATACCGTTTGACGCCGATATAATCCATATGCGTATCACGGTGCACGCTAGAGCGCACATCGGTTTTCGTAACGATCAGCGGCCCCGGCCGTTTCAGACTTTCCAGAATTTCCGGGGAGAAAGCGACAAGCGCGTTACTGCGTGAACGGAATAATTTGGCGTCGGGATTGCGTAACACACCGAGCCCACTGTCGGGAACCTGCTCGGCTGAGATATGATCCCCCTCCCCGGTAATGGTGAGCTCCGCATATCCCAGCAGCGTGAAATGATTGTCGCGCATCCATTCCAGAAAGGCGATGGATTCATCTATTTCCTCCATGGCTATCGGCAGTTTCGCCTGGTGGACCTCTGTGATGGCCGCATCAACCCGCGAAAGCATTTCACGCCAGTCTCTGACAGCCGCGCGCACATCGGCCAGCACTTCGCCAAGCTGATCGCGGATGCCTTTCAGCTTGGCTGCATCATGCTGTTCATCAATCATCATGTGGATAAATGATTCAGCCTTGCCGTCAGCTTCGCCATTCTGCGCAATCCCGGCCCAGCAGCCGTCGGACGTGCGCCGCACCCGCAACACCGGATGCGCGACAAGATGCACGCGCAGGCCACGCCGCGCAATCACTGCGCTGACGGAATCAAGCAGGAACGGCATGTCGTCATTGACTATTTCGATAACCGTGCAGGGTATCTGCCAGCCATGGGCTTCGATACGCGGGGTATAGACTCGAATGAGCGCTTCACCCGGTTTTCGGGTTGACGCCAGCTTGTAATGGGCAAGTGCCGCGCCATAGACATTTTGCGGGGTCAGCTGCAGCAGATCTTCCGCAACTACATTCCTGAAATATTGCTGTACAAAGTCTTCCAGATCGGTCCTCGACACGCTGGACGTGCGTTCCCCAACCAGGGCGATGGCGTCGCTGAGGAGGGCGGTCTTTCTTTCATCGGAACGCGCTATCATTCTCTCGCCCATCTTATACGGTGATTTGCCAGGCCCTGCAGGTTACACCCTAATATCTTTCAGAACTCTTGCAGTATTTTGTAATTGTCTTTTGTCTCATAACAATTGACTATAGTTAAGAGGGTAATTCATCAAGTTTTGGCATTAGAACGAGGAAAGCTTCAATGGAAATCGCAGCGGCCGCAGACGATCTGGATACTTTTATGGCGGGCTTGGTCCGCAGAAATCCGGGGGAACCCGAGTTTCACCAGGCCGTACAGGAGGTTGCCGGCAGCATTATTCCGTACATTCGGGACAAACCGAAATATCTTAAAATGCATATTCTGGAGCGGTTGACAGAACCGGACCGGGTGGTGATTTTCCGGGTCTGCTGGGAAGACGACGAGGGCAATATCCGGGTTAACCGCGGCTACCGGGTGCAAAACAGCAACGCCATTGGCCCCTATAAAGGCGGCATCCGCTTTCACCCCAGCGTGACCCTGAGCATATTGAAGTTCCTGGCGTTTGAGCAAACCTTCAAGAACAGCCTGACCGGCCTTCCCATGGGCGGCGGCAAGGGGGGTGCCGACTTCAACCCCAAGGGCAAGTCGGAAAATGAAATTATGCGCTTTTGCCAATCCTTTATGACTGAACTGCACCGTTATATTGGTGCGGACGTAGACGTGCCCGCCGGGGATATCGGCGTGGGCTCACGTGAGATCGGGTTTATGTTCGGTCAGTACAAACGGCTGGAAAATACTTTTACCGGCGTGTTGACCGGTAAGGGCCTGGAATATGGCGGCAGCCTGATCCGCGCAGAGGCCACCGGCTACGGAACCGTCTATCTGATGGAGGACATGTTAACCCGCAACAAAAACGGGTATGTTGGCAAGAAGTGTCTGGTGTCCGGTTCCGGCAATGTCGCGCAGTTTGCAGCGGAAAAGCTTATCCAGCTTGGCGCGAAGGTGCTGACCCTTTCGGACTCTGATGGTTTCCTGCATGACAAGGACGGCCTTACCGCGGAGAAACTTGCCCAGATTTCCGAGATCAAGAACGTTCAGCGCGGCCGTATTGAAGACGCCGCCAAGAAAATCGGCTGCGAATATTATGCGAACCAGCGCCCGTGGAGCGTACCGTGCGACCTCGCATTTCCCTGCGCCACGCAGAACGAGATCAGCGGCGATGAAGCCAAAACCCTGCTGAAAAATGGCTGTATCGGGGTCTCCGAAGGGGCCAATATGCCCACCGTGCAGGAAGGTGTGGACGCCTTCATTCACGCCAGAATCCTGTTCGCGCCCTCCAAGGCGGCGAATGCAGGGGGGGTTGCGGTTTCGGGCCTGGAAATGAGCCAGAACAGTGCGCGCCTTTCATGGAAAGAGGAAGAACTGCAGAAACTTTTGCGCGACGTCATGACCGGCATTCACGATCGCTGCGTGCGTTATGGCGAAGAAAAAGACGGCCATGTGAATTACCTCAATGGCGCCAATATCGGCGGCTTCGTCAAGGTCGCCGACGCCATGCTGGCCTATGGGGTGGTGTAAGAGGGATATACATCTTGTACTAAGAGCCCTGTGTTTGCCCCGTTGTCATCCCGAGCGAAGCGAAAAATCCCCGTGCCACAAAGAGGGATTCTTCGCTTCGCTCGGGATGACAGATCGTTTTTTGCTGAATTTCTACAAATGCGACCCGAAATCCATCTGTTGATGCAGTATACGGATGATCTCTATCCCGCCGTCGGACACCTGACGGTAAAAAATAAAATGTGATCCGGATCGGTATCGCCGGTATCCTGGCCGGATATGATCAAGCATCTGGCCAAGCCCGGGCGCAGAAGCAAGCACCGCAATGGCCGTCATTATCTCATCATGATATTGATCAGCTTGCTCCAGCGACCAGGTGGAATAGGTATACAGCCAGATTTCTTCAAGATCGCCCTCCGCACGGGGCGAAAGCCGGTAATTATTTCGCCTGATTGGCATATTTATTATGCATTTTTGCCAGAAATGCATCGCTGTCAAAGGGCTGCGCCGGACCGCTTTCCTCGCCCTCGATCAGCGCGGCGCGCAGCGCCTCCAGTCTGCTCTCATGCTCTTCCAGCAGACGCAACCCAGCCCGCACCACCTCGCTCGCCGAGCCATAGCGCCCCGCCGCCACCCGCGCGCCGATAAATGTCTCGAAATGCTCGCCCAGCGAGACAGACGTGTTTTTAGCCATGTGCTATCACCTCCAGTCGATACTAATATATAATATTTATTGGTAATTTACAATCAATGGTTTTGACAACTATATATTTACAGTATACAGTGCTAGTTAATGATCCAGAGGTTTTTGCACAAGGGTCTGAAACGGCTCTATGAAGACGATGACCGGCGTGGATTGAATGCGCAACACGCTGATAAGATTGCGCGTATTCTGGCGCAATTAAAACGTTCTTCACGGCCCCAGGACATGGACATCCCTGGGTTCCGGTTGCACCCTCTGAAAGGCGGGCTTTCGGGATATTGGAGTGTCACAGTGCAGGCCAACTGGCGGATCATTTTCCGCTTTGAGAATGGCGGCGTGACCGATGTTGATTTAATTGATTATCACTGACGGAGCAAAACCATGACAATGAAAAATCCCCCTCACCCCGGTCTCACGGTAAAACATGACTGCCTGGAAGAGCTTGGACTGAGCGTAACCGCTGGCGCCGACGCGCTTGGCGTGACACGGGTAACACTCAGTAAACTGATTAATGGCCAGAGCGGGATTTCACCTGAAATGGCCGTGCGGCTCGCCAAGGCGTTCGGCGGCAGCGCCGAAACCTGGCTCGGCATGCAGATCGATTTCGACCTGGCGCGGGTGCGCAACAAGGGGGATATTATGGTGCAGCGCGTGGCGAGGGTGGGGTGATGTTTGGGTAAAAACTGTCATGTCAAGACTTGACCCCTTTTTGCGGCTTGATTTGCAAGACGGTATCTGACCCCGATTTTTCGGACCCCGTTTTTGTGTTAAGGAGACAGCACCCATGCTGACCACAACAACAAACACCATTGATGG
>JAUSQH010000322.1 GCA_030652895.1 Alphaproteobacteria bacterium | reverse complement strand
TCCTTTTGCCGGTATACAAAATGGTTGTAACGCGCGGCTATGGCGGGGTCATCTTTGCTATGCCGTCGCATTGCGTCCGCCGACGGATTGTTCAGAAAAAATTTCTGAAATTCCGTTTTTCCATCTGACCACAAATTGTAGATATAACTGAATTCTGCGTCATGCGCCGCCCGCATCGGATGATCTTCATGCCGGTAAGTAAAACAGTTTTGCATGTGCTTCCGGGCTATCCCGTCGACCAGAAGGCCCTTGAAAGAATTACCATCAAGATGATCGATTTTATCCATGTCCAGAAAATCAAGAATCGTTGGCATCAGATCGACGGTGTTAATGAAATTTTTGTCATCCACCTCACGGGCCGGAACAATGGATGGGCATCGGATTATCAAACTTGCGGCAGTTGAAAACGGATACACGTTCGCCTTGGCGAAGGGCATATGTATGCCATTATCGCTGAGAAAAATGACGAGCGTATTGTTATCCATTCCGGATTCGGCAAGCGCCTCCATCACGCGCCCTACCATTTTGTCTGCGCGGGCTACCGAGCTGTAATAAAAAGATAATTCATCCCTGATCTCTGGTATGTCGGGAAGGAATTTTGGAAGATATATTTCTGACGGGTCATAAATGCGCTCACCTATTGCCCGGGCCTTGAGAATATCCGTATCGAATGGATCGATGGACGACGCCAGGTTAAGCATTTGCACCGTTAGGTCTTTATCCTCAGGGCTGCCTGAAAAAGGCCGGTGCGGATCAGTCGAGTTCAGATTCAGAAAAAATGGTTTTCCCTGATTTTTGGCTTCTGCAATGAACGCCTTGGTAACCTGATAATACCGGTCTGGAGAACGTCCGCCTCCGAGATCCCTCTCATTCCAAATTCGATCAAATGTGTCATGTCTATTTGGAAGCGTGTGGGTTGTTTTACCAGCCAGTCCGGTAAGATACCCCGCCCGCTGAAGCAATTCAGGAAGCACTGCAATGTCTTCATCGCCCGCCCTGAACGCCGTCGTGCCATTGCGGTGCGGGAAGCGCCCGGTGAACATGGCTGTTCGGGATTGCCAGCATGCTGAGATAACAACATGGGAGCGTTTGAAAGACACGCCTTCCTTTCCCAATTGATTGATATTCGGCGTGATATGGGCGTTCTGCGGATTGAACAATCCGGAAGATTCCCAATCCATGTCGTCAGCCGTGACAAGCAGAACATTCAGCTTGTTTCGCGCCTCGAATTTGAGGCTTCCCAGAAGAGCTCTCGCAGGATTGGGCGCCAAACCGCTTCCAAGCGCCGCCAGGACGCCATTTGTGAAGGTTCTGCGGCGAATCAGATATTTTTTGGCCACGTTCCACCCCCCCCCATAAGTTTTCCCCCCATATGCCGTTTTCAGGCATTTGCATCAAGGGCCGGTTCACCGGTGGCGAATGCCTGATTCAATTTTTATGCTATATTTATCTTTTATGCTATATTTATCGAAGTAAACCGCAAAATTTGCCATACCCCCTTGAAAATAAAGTATTAGTGGCCCCATCGCCGCGCCTTCATGGAGAAGCGCAAGCCGCAGTTTCAGGGTGGCTGAATAACAGCCAGGCAGTTCGGTGATAAACAAACTGGTCTAAATTTATGAATCACCCTATATATGCAAATATCTTTTGCTTTTACGCATGATGGACGATGAACTGGGACGATTTGCGTTATGCGCTGGCGGTCTCTGAGCTTGGCAGCCTGTCGGCTGCGGCGGATGCACTGGGAGTCAACGCTTCCACCGTATTGCGGCGCATAGCGGCGCTGGAAAAGTCCGTTGGAACGCGGTTGTTTGAACGGGATCGTACCGGATACCGGGTAACCCAGGAAGGCGGCGCCCTGATGGCGTCGCTACAACCCGTCCAGGAGCGGATTGCCGGGATTGCGCGCAGTTTTACGGCCGATGACGTTGGGGTCGAATCAGTCGTGCGCATGGCCGCGCCAGCGGCGTTAAGCAGCGCACTTATTGTCCCGCGCCTGGGCCAGTTCCGTTCCCTGCATCCGGGCTTGAGTCTGGATATTCAATCCAGCCAGGGCGCCCCGCCCGTCAAATTGGGTATGCTTGATATTGCATTATCCTATGGTCGGCCTGTTGCCGGTGACATGGTAATTCGCAAGCTGGCGAATGTCGGTTATGGACTATATGCAAGTCCAGAACTGCTTTCGCGGTTCAGGGCCGTAAAACAAGGCGATCTGTCAGGGGTGCCGTTGGTTGGCTTCGCCAGTTCCGCCTCTTCACTGGCGCCGCTTGAATGGCTGGAAAAAGTGGGAAGCGAAGCTCAAACCGTGCTTAGAAGCGATGATGCCAATTGCCGTTTTTCTGCGGTAGTGTCGGGAGTTGGCGTAGCTATTTTACCTTGTTTTTTAACCGACCAGGCACCCGGAATTAC
Source organism: Alphaproteobacteria bacterium (assembly GCA_030652895.1). Taxonomy (GTDB): domain Bacteria; phylum Pseudomonadota; class Alphaproteobacteria; order UBA11222; family UBA11222; genus UBA11222. The sequence goes on along the minus strand of JAUSQH010000322.1, from coordinate 10,347 downwards.
CAGAATTTATGGTCCGGATACCGTTGGCCGAGTTGAACTGTGGTTGGCTACACACAAAGAGACGCGGCATGTGTCCAGAATGCGTGTTCTGGTTGACTTTCTGATCAAATTAACGCGAGACCGGCGACAACGACTGGCGAGTGACGGAAAATAATGGAGTTTTTCCCGGTGATATTTCCGACGGGATCACTTAACTAAACTGTAAAAAGCCTTGCCGAGTCAGCGAGTTTTGCCATAGATTGCGTCGTAAGGATCAAGGCGTTAAGCCTCTCGAGGCGCTTTAACCGACTGGTCATCTTTCTCGTTAACGTTTCGCCGTCCACAACGGTGAAACTGGATAGTGTGTTCACATGATCGCGAACCAACATTATGGGCAATTGCATGACACGCTTCATGGCGAAATGCTGGAGGCGGCCTTGCCGTTAACATATATTTGTTCCTTGGTTGATCGTGGTCACTTTTCTTCTGTTGAAGGCGCTCTTCTCCTTATCTGCCCCTAGGCATCGACGGGCTATAGGCCGGGTGTTTAGGGGGTATTCACACCGGAACAGAAAGATAGCCTGAACAGGGAGCGAATTTAGGAGCGAGTACGATGACAACAAGCAGCAAAAACAACCGCATTCTTATTTTTGACACTACCATGCGCGATGGGGAGCAATCTCCCGGCGCATCGATGACGCTTGACGAAAAACTGCGTATCGCCGAGATGCTTGAGCATATGGGCGTCGATATTATCGAAGCTGGTTTTCCGATCGCGTCGAATGGCGATTTCGAGGCGGTGCGCGAAGTTTCCAAGATCGTCAAAAATTCAGTGGTCGCAGGTTTGTCGCGCGCCAACGTCAAGGATATTGATCGCGCATGGGAGGCGTTAAAAGGCGCCAAACGGCCGCGCATTCACTCGGTGATCGCGACCAGTCCAGTGCACATGAAGTACAAATTACAAATGGAGCCGGATGAGGTGCTGGCTACGGTGATCGCTACTGTCACGCACGCCCGCAATTTGTGTGGCGACGTGGAGTGGTCTGCCGAAGACGCCACGCGCGCTGAATTCGATTTCCTGTGCAAATGCATTGATGCGGCCATCAAGGCCGGCGCCACTACCATCAATCTTCCCGATACGGTTGGATACGCGATGCCCGCCGAATATGGCAAGCTGATAGGCGACTTGATCGCCAACGTTGCAAACAGTGATAAAGCGGTGTTTTCAACCCATTGTCATAATGATCTGGGCCTTGCGGTCGCGAATTCACTGGCGGCTGTTTCTAACGGCGCGCGGCAGGTTGAATGCACCATTAACGGTTTAGGTGAGCGGGCGGGCAATGCTGCGCTTGAAGAAATTGTCATGGCGCTGCGTGTCCGGAATGACTTCATGCCGTTTGAGACCGGTGTTATCAGTGAAAACTTCGTGGCGGCTTCCCGCATGATCTCGACTGTAACTGGCTTTCCGGTTCAGTATAACAAAGCTATCGTCGGCAAGAACGCATTCGCCCACGAATCGGGCATTCATCAGGATGGGATGCTCAAGAATACCCAGACCTACGAAATCATGACGCCGGAAAGTGTGGGCGTACATCACAGCTCGCTGGTAATGGGCAAGCATTCTGGCAGTCATGCGTTCCGTAAGAAAATTGAGGAGATGGGCTATCAGCTTGGCGAGAACGCCCTGAAAGACGCTTTTGTCCGCTTCAAGGAACTCACTGACCGCAAGAAGCAGGTCTATGACGAAGATATTGCTGCGCTGATTGACGATGCTCTGGTGCGCGGCCAGGACAAAATCAAAGTGCTCTCGCTTGAAGTTATTGCAGGAACCAGAGGACCGCAAAGCGCAACGCTGGAACTGGATGTAGATGGTGACGTGCGCGCCACGACAGCAACTGGAAATGGCCCGGTCGACGCCATTTTTAATGCGATTCAAGTTCTCTACCCGCATGAGGTGCGCCTGCAGCTATACCAGGTGCAAGCGGTAACCGAAGGCACAGACGCGCAAGCGGACGTCAGTGTGCGGCTGGAACAGAACGGCAAGGCGGTGACGGGGCAAGGCGCGGACCCCGATACGCTGGTTGCCAGCGCGCGCGCCTACGTCAATGCACTTAACCGGCTGCTGGTCAAACCGGATAAGACCATATCGGCTGCTCGTACGGCGACCGTGTAGAAATGCCAGACGACGCTCGCTGTATCAGATTTTCCTGGCGGCTATGGCCGCCAGGTTTTTTTATTTGGGGGTAAAATATATTGGTTCAGTCTTTACTCCATTGGCGAAAAATTAACCATTTTTTGCTTTCTCTATAGCCGGGGCTACACGTATTCGTTGAGGAAACGAAGTTTTTATAGGTAGGGGTGATTTTGGGTATGTTTTCCAATCTGTTGGGGTTTTTCTCTGCCGATATGGCCATTGATCTCGGCACGGCGAATACGCTGGTATATGTAAAAGGCAGAGGGGTTGTACTCAACGAGCCGTCTGTGGTCGCAATTGTAGAGATTGGCGGCCGTAAGCAGGTTCTGGCAGTAGGTAATGAGGCCAAGCAGATGCTTGGTAAAACTCCGGGTAATATCGAAGCCATTCGCCCAATGCGGGAAGGCGTAATCGCGGATTTTGAGGTTGCGGAAGAAATGATAAAACATTTCATACGCAAAGTGCACAACCGCAGGTCATTCGCCAGCCCACAGATCATGATTTGCGTTCCGTCCGGCTCAACTGCGGTGGAACGCAGGGCGATACAGGATTCGGCGCTTTCGGCCGGCGCGCGCCGAGTATTTTTAATTGAAGAACCCATGGCGGCGGCTATCGGCGCCGGGCTTCCGGTAACCGAACCAACCGGGTCTATGGTTGTCGACATCGGCGGCGGCACGACCGAGGTTGCGGTTTTGTCTCTGGGTGGAATAGTATATGCGCGTTCGGTTCGCGTAGGCGGAGACAAAATGGATGAAGCGATCATCGGTTATATTCGCCGTCATCATAATCTGATGATCGGGGAAGCGAGCGCCGAGCGCATCAAGGCGCAGATTGGCGCTGCGTGCCCGCCGCTTGAAGGTGACGGCCCCGTGGTGACGCTGCGCGGCAGGCACCTGATCGATGGTGTCCCCAAAGAAATCAGCATTACCGAGCGCCAGATTGCGGAAAGTTTGGCCGAGCCGGTCGGTGCAATTATTGAAGCGGTGAAAGTCGCACTGGAGCAAACGCCACCGGAACTTGCAGCGGATATTGTTGACAAGGGCATAGTGTTAACCGGTGGGGGCGGGCTCTTGAAAAATCTGGACCTGGTGCTGCGCGAGGCTACCGGCTTGCCCGTTATCGTGGCCGAGGATCCTTTGTCATGTGTCGCCAAAGGGACCGGAATCGCTCTGGAGCATCTGAAAACTATGCGTCATGTTCTTTCGGGTATCAGTTAAGGATCGGATGAGACCAGGTAACGTGCTGAAAAATTTTAAAGGCGAAACCAAGGATAGCGGCACGAGTTGGATGGGATGGGTAATGGCATGAAACGAATGAGGCCACGTGTTAACCAGGGAGGAAGGCTTGCGGTCAGGTTGCAGGACCTGGGGCAGCGGCTGTCATTCATCATTCTGGTCTGTGCGGCACTTGTCCTGTTACTGGCGGGACGTACTGAAACTGAACGGATGGAAGTGTTCCGCTCCGCGCTCAGTGATTTTACTGCGCCGTTGCTGGAAGTTTCGTCTCGTCCGGTTCAGGTCTTACGCGCAAGTTTTGAACAGTTTGACCAATATTTTAACACCCTGGAAGAGAATCAGATTTTACGCGCAAGACTTGCGCGCCTGCAGACATGGCACTCACTCGCGCTAAAGCTGGAGAACGAAAATAAAGAGTTCCGTTCATTGTTGAATGCGCAAGATGTACCGGAAGCTCCCTTTATATCGGCTCGGGTTATTGGTGATTTGGGCAGTCCCTTTGTTCACACAGTACTTATCAATGCCGGTCAAAAGCTGGGTATTCAAAAGGGTATGCCCGTGATCGGTTCTGAAGGATTGATCGGACAGGTGGTATCGGCCGGACAGCAAGTGTCACGCGTTCTTTTGCTATCAGACTTGAATAGCCGCGTTCCCGTTCGTCTCGAGACAAGCGGGTATCACTCCGTACTTGCCGGAGACAATGAAGTCCAACCGCAACTGTTTTTTTTGCCGGCGCGCGCAAATGTTGCCGTTGGTGACCGGCTGGTGACGTCCGGGCATGGCGGCGTATTCCCACCTGATATTCCTGTTGGTAAAATCAGCAGTCTAAATGGCGGCGCGTCCGGTAATGAAGTCCGTGTACAAACGTTTTCTGATGAGCACCGGTTAACCTTTGTTCGCGTTCTGCAATATCGTGGTCATGAAGCGCCGCCAGGCACTATAGGTGTCACGCCAGTGGAGGCGCGTTCCAAGACGAATGGCGGGGAAGCTATAAATGAGTCCGATGTTTCCCCGGCCATAAAGAGAGAGCAATGAGATCTGCTCAGCCAATCGGCGTTATTGGGCGTTTTGTAGCGGCGCTGGTACCGTCACTGACGGCAGTAGTTTTCGTGCTGGTGGGGGTTGTACCGGCCGCTGTACCGGGATTAAGCACGGTATCGCCCTTGTTAAGCGTCGCCGTTATATTTTTTTGGGTGGTAACTCGCCCGGCGCTTATGCCGCCGGCCGCAGTTTTTTTTGTAGGTTTGCTTCAAGATGTACTTTCCGGAGGGCCTATTGGTCTTTGGGCTTTGACGCTTTTGGTGGTGCAGTATCTTTCATTGTCTCAACGACAGTATCTATTTGGCAAAACCTTTACGCTGGGCTGGGTTGGCTTTGCTTCCATTGTATCCGGAGCGGCGCTTCTAGCATGGTTAGGTGCGTGTATTTACTATGGCGTGTTTTTGTCACCGGCGCCAGTTCTCGTACAAGGAGCGCTAACGATGCTCGTTTATCCGGCGATCGCCTGGATATTGGTAGGTTTGTCGCGCTGGATGCCACCAGCGCAGTGAAGCGATCAGGGGTGCGATCGTAATGTTGCCGGGTGGTCGCGAAAATAAACAGATAAAGAGCTTTACACGCCGGGCCGCCATTCTTGGCGGGGGGCAGGCGCTGATGTTCGGTGTGCTTGCTGCACGCATCTACTATCTGCAAGTCGTGGAATCTGAACAGTATAAAGTTCTGGCCGATGAAAATCGGATCAGTCTGCGTTTATTGCCTCCCCAGCGTGGCCGGATATTGGACCGCTATGGCGAAGAATTAGCCACACTCCGGCAGAATTATGGGGTCATTCTGATTCCGGAAAGAACCAAGGATATTGGCCGAACCCTGGAGGTGCTGGCCGATCTTGTTCCGGTGACGGAGGAAAACCATAGACGCATCCTGCGCGAAATACGCGCCAAGCGCGGCTTTATGCCAATCATAGTAGCCGAGGAACTCAGCTGGGAAGATTTTGCCCGCATTAATGTCAAAAGCTATGATCTTGCAGGTGTTCAGCCAGTCGTAGGCGAAACCCGTGCGTATCCTTACGGGTCGTTATTCTCGCATCTGATTGGGTATGTCGCGCCTGTTTCCGAGAATGATATCGCGGCCGCCGAAAATTCTGACCCGGTTCTCAGGATCCCAGGATTCAGGATCGGAAAAACCGGCATTGAAAAAATGCAGGACACTGAACTGCGTGGCCGGGCGGGGAATATGCGGGTAGAGGTCAATGCATTTGACCGGGTGATCCGCGAGCTTACGCGGACTGAAGCGGCTTCAGGCAAGGATGCAGTTCTAAGTATCGATCTTGAGTTGCAAAAAGCGGCGGCCGCCGCTCTGGTGGGACAAAGCGGATCGATTGTATGCCTGGATATCGAACGTGGCGAAGTGTTGACCCTCGTATCGGTGCCGGGATATGAGCCGGACGCCTTCAATACGGGGTTGTCGACGAAGCAATGGCGCGAACTGCAAAACGATCCCATGCATCCGCTGATCAATAAGTCTGTCGCAGGGCTATACCCTCCAGGATCAACTATCAAGCCACTGGTGGCGTTAGCGGCACTCGCAACCGACTCGATGTCGCCAAATGATACCGTTTTTTGCAATGGAAGCACCCGTCTGGGCAATCACCTTTTTCATTGCTGGAAAAAAGGAGGTCATGGCGCAATGTCGATGCGCGAGGCCATCAAACATTCTTGCGATGTATATTTTTACGAGGCTGGCCGGCGCACCGGGATTGTACCTATGCAGAAGATGGGAAATCAGTTTGGACTTGGCGTTACGCTAGACATTGGTTTGCCCGATGAAAAAGCAGGGCTTATGCCTTCGCCCGATTGGAAGCGGGCGCGTTTAGGGCAACCATGGGTGGGCGGGGAAACCTTGATCGCTGCGATTGGTCAGGGCTACATGCAGACAACGCCGCTGCAATTGGCGGTTATGACGGCGCGGATCGCAAGCGGAAAGGCCGTGCAACCCCGTTTGTTGCGGGACATTTCGGAAAACGCCCCGCCCGTACTATTTCCTGATCTAAATATTCCGCGCAGCCATTTAGATCTGGCGCGCGACGGTATGTGGGCTGTCGTCAACGAAGTGCGGGGCACGGCCTATGCCAAGCGTATGCAGGATAATGGATATCAATTTTCCGGAAAAACCGGCACGGCTCAGGTGCGCCGTATCAGCCGCGAAGAACGTTACCGTGCAGGTGGCGTAACGAAGAACGAAAACCTTCCGTGGGAGCAACGCGACCATGCACTGTTTGTTGGATATGCGCCGTCGGATAAACCGCGCTATGCCATATCTGTCGTGATCGAACATGGCGGCGGCGGCTCCACCGTTGCGGCGCCAATAGCCCGCGACATACTCGCGCTGGCGCTGGCGCGGGAATCGCAGGGGCTAAGGCTTTATGAGGCTCCTGCGAAAACAGCATAGATCTCCGTCATCGATTACGGTGATCGCGCTCCAGTCCGGGCTGCTTCGGGTGAGGGTAGGGGTGGTGCACCTCCTTGCGGCGGAATGGCAGTTTCTGCATCTTGGCGACAGCCTCGTTGTAGATCGCCAGCAATTGATCCTCTAATGCATAGTTTAGCGGGTCTTCCCGCTTGCTGAACTTGCCGTCATTGTCAGGCTTATGTTTGAGCGCCCACGCGACAGTCCGGGCAATGGCTTCCTGCATCGGCACCACATCGCGATAGCCAAGATCGCTTTTGATCTGGAATAGATCCATGATCTGGTGGTTTGTCGACGTATCCAGTGGTAAAAAATCCCGGGTTGTATGTGCATATGCGTCAGGGATGCCGCAAATTTCGAACTCCCAATCCATGCAACGGGCAATCATTTGAACCCAATTGGCCACGCTGACGCCTTGGTCATCGGCGCAATTATAGATTTTTCCGGCGGCGGCGTCTGGCTTGTCTACGGCTAGCAGCACCGCATGCGCCATATTCTCCGCATAGCCACGCGATATGACTGTAAGTCCGCCATCGGGTAGAACAATCTGGCGGCGCTTGTCCTGGGCCCGTTTCATGACCAGCCATTCCAGTGAACCAATTGCGTTGGGGCCATAGACCATCGGATACCGGAAAATCGTGGCGTTGTAATGTCCGGCTGTGTGAAATCCCAAAACGGTGTCTTCGGTTTGCCGGATCAGCCAGCCGAAGCTGGCTTCTTCAGAGGATTCAATGCGCTGGGCATTTTCAGGCGTTGGGATCGGCATGCCGGGTGGATAATTATCCTGCGGGTTGAACATGCCGCGATAGCTGGGGGGGCCGCCGATGGTAATCAATCTCGGGGTGACGCCGATGAGCGCTTCCGCAATCACGCGAATACGGCCATAGGTGGCAATTACAATGTCGAACTTGCGTCCCTTCAGAACAGGATCAATGGTCTCGCGAAAATGCGGATCGACATGGATGTGTTCGACTTCTGGCGGATTTTCATCAAGCTCATGGGTGCCACGATGCAGCATCGCCACCTCATAGCCCCGCGCGATAAGTCCGTTCACTAAATAAGGGCCAGTGGGCCCTGTTCCACCAACGACCAACGCTTTCATTATTTTCTATTTCCCCCTTTGCTCGCCGGCCAGCTTTCAACCCGCCAGCCGTTCGTTATTTATGTTTAACGGTTCCTGTGGTCGCGTCCTTCGCCAGGCTGTTTGGGATGCGCATAGGAATGGTGAACCGGCGCGGCTGTGAACGGAATTTTTTGCAACTGCACCTTTGTCTGATTATAGACAGCCAGCAGCTGGTCCTCCAACGTATAATCCAGCGGCGTGGTATCCGGCCGTTGTTCAAGCATCCATTTTATCGTGTGTGGAATGGCTTTCTGCATTGGCACCACATCGCGGTACCCCAGATCCTGCCGAATCGCGGCTGTGTCCATGATCTGATGATTGACCGAATTGTGATGCAATAAAAAATCCGCTGCCGAATAAGCGAACATGCCGGGCAGACTACAAATCTCAAACTCCCAGTCCATGCTGCGGGCGATCATCTGTACCCATTGCGCGACAGTAAGACCTTGTTCATCCGCGCAATTATAGATTTTTCCGGCGGACGCGCCGGGGTTATCCGCGGCAAGCAGCACCGCATGCGCCATATTTTCTGCATAGCCGCGCGACAGAACCGTCAGACCACCTTCCGGCAGGATAATCTGCCGCCGCTTGTCCTGCACCCGCTTCATGATGTGCCATTCCAGCGAGCGAATGGAATTTGGTCCGTACACCATCGGATAGCGAAACATCGTCGCGTTATAATGCCCTTGTGCATGGCCGTTCATCACGACATCTTCGGTATGCCGGATCAGCCAGCCGAATTCAAACTCCTCGCGTGAGGCGATGCGCTGCGCGTCTTCGCGGGTTGGGATAGGCATGCCCGGGGGCGTGTTCGCGTGGGGCTGCATCATTCCGCGATAGCCTACAGCGCCACCGACAGCAATCAGGCGGGGGGTAATGCCGACCAACGCCTCTGCGATTATGCGGGTACGCCCATATGTGGCGATCACAATATCAAATTTGCGCCCGTCCAGGCCCTCGTCGAGGGTTTCCCGGAAATGCGGATCCTTGTGTATATGCTCAATTTCCGGCGGATTTTCCGGTAGCTCGTGCGCGCCGCGATGCAGCATGGCGACTTCAAAGCCCCGCGCTCTCAATCCATTGATAATAAAAGGCCCGGTAGGACCTGTGCCGCCGATGACCAAAGCTTTCATTTGCACCCCCCGATCCCTATGAATTATGATCATAATTATAGAAGACATGGTTGCGAAACGCCATGCCGGAAAGGGAGCCACAAGATGAAACACAAACTTATATCCGCCGACGGGCATATTGACTTTCCGTTGATGCCGGAAAATCTGTGGCGCGATAATGCGCCGGCGGAATTGAAAGACCGTATGCCGCGGATAGTTGAACGCAAGGGCAGCCGTATTTGGGAATCCGCCACGGGCACCTCGCTTGGGCTGGCCGGGGGTATGGGGTCCGGTGGACGGCGCTATCAGCCAGGTCAGATTCACCGCTCCGACCGCATGGCGGAGCAGGGCCTGTATGCGGATCAGGACAAGGGCATCATGCGCCCGGCGGTGCCGGAATTGCGCCTGAAGGACCAGGAACTGGACGGCCTGTCGGGCGAAGTTCTGTATGGCATTCTGGGCGCCGCCAACCGGCTGGGAGATCCAGAGGTCGTAAAGTGCGTTGTGCGCACCTATAACCAGTGGCTTTCCGACTTCTGCAAGGTGGCGCCTGGCCGGTTTGCCGGTATTGGATGCATCTCGGGCGGTACGCCGGAGGAATCGGCTCAGGAAATTCGCCGCATCGCTACATTGGGCCTGAAGGGGGCTGAACTGGGTCTGTCCCATGACATGTTACCGCTGTGGCACAACGACTGGGAGCCGGTCTGGAAGGCGTCCGCCGATACCGGCGTGCCGTTGCATCTGCACACGATCGGTCCCAAACTGGATGACCGCTGGTTCAATGATCCTGTCTATAAGCAGCGCTGGCTGGCGACGCATTTAACCGGGTTCCAGGTGCCGATGCTCAGCGTTATGGCGGCGATCATCTTTAGCGGCGCGCTGGAGCGATACAAAAATCTCAAAGTAGTCATCGGAGAATCCGGTATTGGCTGGATACCGTACGTGCTGGAACGCATGGACTATGAGTGGGAAGACCAGTTCAAAGACGTGGTGCCGCGTCCGCCAAGCGAATATTGGCATGGGCACATGTATGCGACATTTCAGATCGACCGCGTCGGTATCGAGAACGTAAAGCGTATCGGAGAAGACAATATCATGTGGGGCAATGATTTTCCGCACCCGGATGGAATCTGGCCCGACAGCCGCGCTTCGTTAGCCGAACAGCTTGCCGGAGTTGACGATAAAATCATACGCAAGATCACCCACGCCACTGCGGCGAAACTGTACGGCTTTGCAACC
>JAUSQH010000320.1 GCA_030652895.1 Alphaproteobacteria bacterium | reverse complement strand
GATTGAGCAGTGGTCCTCAGGTCGTAAGGTCCAACTACGGGGTGCGTTGGATGGCGTACAGGCATCCAAATATGCTGATGCAACAAGTCCTCTTCTCAAGTTTCATGGCTGCATGAACTTGGATCCGGAGCGTACGCTCTGGACGCACGGGCAACTGGACCTTCCGGCTATCAAGGAACGTGTCGAGAGCTGCATTGGGTGGATGAATCTGAATCTTCCGCAGCGCGACCTTCTTGTCGTCGGTTTCTGGACTGATTGGGGATACTTTAATGATGTGCTTGCGCCCATCTTGAGTGAAAATACTTTAAGTTCAATCACCGTAATCGATCCCCAACCTACAGATGTGCTTAAGAAAAAGGCCCCACTCCTTTGGGATATACTGTCTTCGTCACCGCAGTTTGAGCATGTCGTAGGCTCTGGAAACGAGGTGCTGCCTGAAATTAGGAAGGCTTATTCACGGGTATGGGTGCGTAAGCTCTACTATCTCGGAGCGCCGCTGATGGCGGGTCAAGGCGGGGCCATCCCGTCGGTAGAGGAAATTGATGCATCCGAACTCGACGTAACCGCGCTTTATGATCTGCGCCGTGACGCCGAAGGCAGGCCTATGAATCGAGCGGCTCGTGATTGGGCGCCAAGCGCATCGGCGGCTCAAACTGGGCTCGCTCATTTGTTGGTTAGTGCTGCGGCCGATGAGCGGCGTGGATCCTGGTATGTGAAGGCGGGGCAAACAATACGTATCGTGCATGGTGCGGGAGAAGGGTTGACGACAGTAAAGGAGAGATTCAAAGAACCGCCGACGGCTCCCCAAGCCGACGTTGTGATCTGCGCGGGTGCCGTGGAGCAAGGCGTGCCGGGATCGATCATGGGCAAAGGATTGCCCGCTGGAATCGTGAGGCCGAAGTCCGGTTCGGGGTCGCGATGGATTACTCTCGAAGCGGCGAAAGTGGAGCTGATGTTGTGACTGAAGTGCTTTCGACGGTGCAACTGGTAATGCAGAGCGCGGGCTATCGAACGTGGGATCTTGTGCAAGCAAAAATTCCAACGGTGGGCTTTGAAGATGACGCGACAATGGGATTCGTGTGTGCATTTGAATCCGCTCGGCAGGTGATTGACAGTTGGCGAGAAGTCGAAG
>JAUSQH010000319.1 GCA_030652895.1 Alphaproteobacteria bacterium | reverse complement strand
TTTCCATCGCTGCCGAATGGGGTCTTCAGCAAGCTGGGGCAACTTCTGACCTGGATGCACGGTCCGAAGCTGAGCCATGAGGAGCTGGAGGCGGCGCTCCAGCACCGCTTCGAGGACCACCTACTAGGCGAGTCCATCGTTCGCCTCGTCATCCCGGCTTTCATGATGCCGAAGACTGAGATCACCGTTTTCAAGACCGATCATCACGACGACTTTCGCAACGATTATCTGACACCGGTGTGGAAGGTGGCGCGGGCGACATCGGCAGCACCGACCTACCTGAAAGGTCTTGAGAATGAGGAGAGCGGCCGAATCTTCATCGATGGAGGCGTATGGGCGAACAATCCCGTTATGGTCGCGCTGGTAGATGCGCTAACGGCTTATGACGTGTCGCCAGATCAGATCGAGATATTCAGCATCGGAACGGGCAACGCTCCATTTACGCTCCGCAAGGACAGAGTTCTGAGTGGACTCATCGCTTGGCGCGAGGCCATCCGAGCGGCAATGTTCCTCACAACTGATAACGCCACCGCGCAGGTCAAGCTATTGCTAGGACCTGAGCGGTGCCTACGCCTTGAACCCGAGGGAGAGGACGCCGTGATCGAGATGGATGATTATGATGCAGCATTCGCAAGATTGCCGAGCCTGGCGGCGCGAGACTTTGCGAGCCACCGGGAGATGATTGGCCGTTTCTTCGAAATGACTGTGGCTCCCCGCGAACGTTATCACAGCGGGGGCGCCGCCTGATCGGCGCGGCCTTCTCGTCATCGAATGGCGTCTTAAGGAGGTGAGGCTCGTATTTGCAAAACAATATTCAGGTAGTCCACTGTGAATCGTACCCCGCCCTCGGCAAATGCCTGCGTCTGGCACGAAGCCGGCCAATCGTCCGGACTCATCGTTTAAGGGCATCTCCTGACACGAAGCGGACCTTCACCTTCCACCGGGCGAATGGCCGTATAGTTCCATCCACCAGCAGCCCTCATCCCCGGCGCTGAAGACGTCTGCCAAGCCGGAGAACCGCTAATCGTGTCTTTGGGACTACCGACTTCCAGAGTGCCTGATTAGCAAAGATTATCATCGTGGCTGACTCCCGGCAGCGCCGGGGATGCCGAGCAAAATGGTCTGCATGAAGTGGTTCAGGCAGTGCGCCAGCCCGTGCGCGGTTGGATCAAGCGCGCCGTTCGCGTCGTAGGCCTTGAGCATTTTCAGAGCCGTCGGCGTTCGCATACCTGCCGGAGTTGGCAAATGAACCAAGCCTTGGCCGAGGAAAAGCACCGGGCGCTTGGCCTTGCTCGAGAAAATCGTGTCCCATTCGGTTTGCGGTCGATTGTTGTTGGCATTGCTTGCAAGCGAGTCAAGCTGACTGCCTAATGCGTCCATCGCGGCCTGTAGATCGGAGAATGTCCCGTTCCAGAGTGCATCGTGATCGAGCGCATTCTTAGCGTTGATCACGACCATACCCTTTTGAGCGAGACATTTCGGATCGTCGATCTGTTTGCCGCCTTCCTTGATCCGCTGGAAGATCGTTTGACCTTGGCTTGTGCCGATCGTCTTGATTGCCAAAGCCCATCGTTCGGGCTGCTGGGGGAC
>JAUSQH010000314.1 GCA_030652895.1 Alphaproteobacteria bacterium | reverse complement strand
CCACATGGGGCCGCGATAACTCTGGTGACCGATTACCTGACCGATGACGAAGTACTGGCCCGTCTGCGCGACGCCGATCTGATTGTTTTTCCTTATCAGCAAAGCGGCGAATCCTCCAGCGCCGCGGTGCGCTTTGGTCTTGCGAGCTGCCGTCCGGTGGCGTGTACGCCCCTGCCAATTTTTCACGATGTGGCGGCTGTCACTTTTCAATTGCCGGGAATTACGCCAAAAGAGCTTGCAGAGGGTTTTGTGGCGCTTCTGGGGGATGAGGCGCGGCTGAAGGCTGCGGAGTTGCGTCAAACCGCATGGCTTGCGCAACATGACTGGCAGGTGGTATCGACACGTTTATGGAATATATTGAGGGGGTTCGCAGCCCGTCAGCAGACTGAATTATAGGGGAAAAATACCAGGTGAAGAAAAAAACTGCTTTGGTTACAGGTGTTACCGGGCAAGACGGGGCCTATCTGGCCCGCTTGCTATTGGATAAAGGCTATCATGTTTATGGTGGCCGCCGCAGGATTTCCGTTGATAATCTGTGGCGCCTGCGGGAATTGAAGGTGCATGACAAAATCGAACTGATTGATTTCGATTTGCAGGAAATCGGTAATGTCACGCGCGCCATCAAACATACCCGTCCCGACGAAATCTATAATCTTGCCGCCCAGAGCTTTGTCGGCGTGTCATTCGAATTGCCGGTGACCACATCCCAGATCGATGGCATGGGGTGTCTGCATATACTGGAGGCCATGCGTGATCTTGTTCCCGAGGCGCGTTTCTATCAGGCCTCGACCTCGGAAATGTTCGGCAAGGTTCACGAAATTCCGCAGACGGAGACCACGCAGTTTTATCCCCGCAGTCCCTATGGCGTGGCGAAGGTGTTTGCCCACTACATGACCCAGAATTATCGCGAAGCGCATGGGCTGCATGCGAGTTCGGGTATTCTGTTCAATCATGAATCACCGTTGCGCGGCCAGGAATTCGTGACCCGGAAAATCACCCTGGGTCTGGCGCGTATCGCGGCCGGGCAGCAGGAAGTGCTGGAGCTTGGCAATCTTGATGCGAAACGCGATTGGGGTTTCGCCGGAGATTACGTACAGGCGATGTGGGCGATGCTGCAACAAGATGTAGCGGAGGACTATGTTATTGCTACGGGCGAGACCAACACGGTGCGCTATTTCTGTGAACGGGCGGCGGCGCTGCTTGGCTTTGATTTGCGCTGGGAAGGCGAAGGTCCGGGCGAGTTGGGTATCGACCGCAAAAGCGGCAAGACCATTATTCATGTCAGCCCGAAATTTTTCCGTCCGGCCGAAGTGGAGCTTCTGGTTGGCCTGCCGGAAAAGTCACGCGTCAAACTAGCCTGGACACCAGAAGTGAAGCTGGATGGCCTGGTCGAAATGATGGTGACGGCAGACCGTAATCGCGTAGCAAGCGGCTGTCATACCCAATAACGCGCAATAAAGAAAATTAATCCAGATCCTGTACGTCGGTGCTGGAACCTTTCACGCGCGCGGCGAGTGCGGCCGACATGAATGCGTCCAGATCGCCATCCAGCACAGTTTGCGGTGTGGGGCTTTCAACGCCGGTGCGCAGGTCTTTCACCATCTGATAGGGCTGCAATACGTAAGAGCGTATCTGATGTCCCCAGCCAATATCGGTTCTGGCGCTGGCGGCGGCTTGTGCCGCTTCTTCGCGCTTGCGCAATTCCTCTTCGTACAGACGCGCGCGCAGCATTTTCCAGGCGTTGGCGCGGTTCTTGTGCTGTGAGCGTTCATTCTGACACTGCACGACAATGCCGGTTGGCGCATGGGTAAGGCGCACCGCACTATCGGTTTTGTTGATGTGCTGGCCGCCCGCGCCGCTGGCCCGGTAGGTGTCGGTGCGAACATCCTTTTCGTCGATCTCGATCACGATGCGATCATCAACTTCCGGATAAATCCAAACACTGGCAAAGCTGGTGTGCCGCCGCGCGTTGGAGTCAAATGGCGAGATGCGTACCAGGCGATGCACGCCCGCTTCGGTCTTCAGCCAGCCATACGCGCTATCGCCCTTGACATGCAGCGTGGCGGATTTGATGCCGGCTTCTTCGCCGTCACTCATTTCGATTATTTCGGTTTTGTGGCCATGCTTTTCCGCCCAGCGCATATACATGCGCAGCAACATGTTCGCCCAGTCCTGGCTTTCGGTGCCGCCAGCACCTGCATGAATTTCCACATAGCCGTTATTGCCGTCGGCTTCACCCGACAGCAGGGTTTCAATTTCAAGCAAAGCCGCTTCGTCGCGCAAGCTGCGCAATGCGGCTTCCGCCTCGGCAATAATGCTGGCGTCGTTTTCCGCTTCGCCCAGTTCGATCAGCCCGACGGTGTCATCGAAATCCGTTTGCATACGGCGCATCGCGGCAATGGCGGATTCTAGCCGGGTGCGTTCGCGCATCAATTCCTGGGCGCGCTGCGTGTTGTCCCAAAGTTTAGGGTCTTCGACGAGGGCGTTCAGTTCATCCAGTCTTCGTAGCGCGACATCCCAGTCAAAGATGCCTCCTCAGCAGTTCGAACGACTGCTTGATATCTTGTATGATGGCTTGAATTTCGGCCCGCATGGAATTGCTCCAGAAATGAATTGAGGCTGATTAATACAGGCCTCCGGTGCCTCCGGCAACAGGTTCGCCGCCGATTGTTTCAGGCCCGGTTTCCATGCCGCCGGGGAGATCCGTTCCCAATACGGGTTGCACACGATTTTTTGGCTCGGTTCCGGGGAGAAAGGCCTCCAGAATAACTTTGCGGTCGCCCGGGTTGGCGGGCAATCCGGTTTCCGCATTTACCCGCACCAGTCGGATGCCGGGCGGAATACGGAATGGTGTTGCGGGGGAGTCCGCCAACGCTTCAGCCATGAAATCACGAAATACCGGCGCGGATACAGAGGAGCCGGTTTCTTTCTTGCCCATGCTGCGTGGCACGTCAAAACCGATAAACACCCCGGCCACCAGATCCGGCGAGAAACCTATGAACCAGGTGTCACGGCTATCATTGGTTGTGCCGGTCTTTCCAGCCAAAGGCTTCCCGACGCTGGCGACACGCCGCCCAGTGCCGCGCAGGACAACCCCTTCCAGCATGGACACGATCTGATAGGCTGTCGCCGGGTCGACACGCTGCTCACGCAGGTCCGGCAACACAGGTTCCGGCAAACCCTCCCGCCAGGGATCGCGGCAGCCCGCACATTCGCGGGGATCGTTACGGTACAGGGTTTTGCCGCGCCGGTCCTGAACCCGGTCTATCAATGCCGGTGTCACCAGCCGTCCGCCATTGACGAACATTGCGTAGGCGGTTGTAAGTTTTAACAAGGTGGTTTCGCCCGCACCCAATGCGGTAGACAAAAGGCTTGGCGCGGCCTGAGTCAGGCCAAAGCGGCTGGCGTAATCATTTACCCGTTTAATGCCGATATGTTGCGCCAGACGCACTGTCATCAGATTGCGCGATTTCTCCAGACCCAGGCGCAAGGTAGACGGGCCATAATATTCCCGGGAATAATTGCTTGGTTTCCATTTCGCCAACCCGGGCCCCTGATCAATTACCATGGGCGCGTCCAGCACCAGACTGGACGGCGTAAAGCCTGATTCCAGCGCGCTGGCGTACACAAAAGGCTTGAACGCTGAACCCGGCTGGCGGTGGGCCTGGGTGGCGCGATTAAACTCGCTGTCCCCATAGGCAAATCCGCCCTGCATGGCCAACACTCGTCCAGTATGCGGATCCATCGCCACCAGCGCGCCGCCAACCTCGGGTATTTGCTGCAGGCTCCAAATCTCGGCAGCTTTTTTTGATGACTTTTCGTCCGTTTCGGCTACCGCTACGACATCACCAACATGCAGCACGTCTTCAACACGCTGAAGTGGCGGACCCAGCGTAGCGTCATTCAGACGTTTACGGGCCCAGCGTAGCTGTGCGAAAGGAATGATTGCTTGCGCGCTATCGGCAAAACCGATTTCGGCACGGTCATTGCGGGTCTTCAGTACGACTGCCAGGCGCCAGGGGGCCAATCCCGCAGGTTGCGGCACCGCCGCCAAGGTGTTTGCCCATTCCCCGCCGATGTCGATGCGGGTGATGGGGCCGTGCCAGCCATGGCGCCGGTCATAGGCAATCAGCCCATCGCGCAGCGTCTTGTAGGCGATTTTCTGAAGGCGCGGATCAAGCGACGTCCGCACGGACAGACCGCCATCATACAGTGCGTCCTCGCCAAAGCGATTAATCAGTTCACGGCGTACTTCCTCGGCAAAATGATCTGCATGCACAAATTCCTGGTTGCGCGGCGGCGCCGTTTTCAGGGGCGATTGGGATGCTGTCCAGGCTTCTTGTGCAGAAATATAGCCGTCTTCCACCATACGGCTTAAGACATAGTTACGCCGCGCTACGGCTTTGTCGTAGTGGCGCGCAGGATGATAATTATTTGGCGCTTTCGGCAAGGCGGCAAGATAGGCGGCTTCCTCGAGCGTGAGATCGGCCAAAGGCTTGTCGAAGTAATTCAGCGCCGCCGCCGCAACCCCATAGGCGGAATTCCCAAGATAGATTTCGTTCAGATACAATTCCAGCAGACGTTCCTTGGAGAAGGTGCGCTCGATGCGGAAGGCGAGAATGGCCTCCTTGATTTTGCGCTGATAGGACACTTCACCCGATAGAAAGAAATTCTTCGCCACCTGTTGGGTAATGGTGGATGCGCCAACCAGGCGGCGGTCTTCCCCGGCGTGCTGCAGATTAATGATTGCCGCGCGTATGATGCCGACCGGATCGACGCCGCGATGCACGAAGAAATTCTGATCTTCCGCCGATACAAACGCTTGAATGACCAGCTTCGGGATCGTTTCATAGGGTACGTAAAGACGTTTTTCGCGGGCAAATTCCGTAATCAGCCGCCCATCTCCGGCATGTACCCGGGTAGTGACCGAAGGTTCATACGTGGCAAGCTGGGAATAGTCGGGCAAGCCGATGCCATAGCGCCACAGGGCAATCGCCACAGCAGCACCGCCGCCAATCGCCAGTAACAGCGCCAGCGTAAAGCCATACAGCAGAATTTTTCTTACTATTTTCAAAATTGCATTCCGGTATGTCCAAACTATTTACATCCAGCGCAGGAATAAAACCATATATGTGTATTTCACCAGATTAACAGCACGGGCTATGGATTCCAGTATTTGTCTGCCGAATGTATGTGGGGTATTGCGCCTTCAGCGGCCTGTTAAACGCTTCAAAAATGGCGGAAATCAGGCCGTATGCATTATCTGCTAGTTCGTGAGCATAGCGGCCAGCACCAGCAAAGCTCCAAGCTCCGCAATCTGTTGTACCGCGCCTAAAATATCACCGGTCTGGCCGCCAATGCGCCGTTTTGCCAGCAGTGCGGTAAACAGTCCGCCCAGGCCTGCGCCAATAAACGCGGTCAGGGCGGCGCCAAACGGTAACGCCAGCCATGCAATCACGAAACCAAGCGCCAGCGCCGTCATCACCTGCCGGGACGTCGGGCGGCCTGTTTCATGGGCAAGCCCGGTTTCCTTGGCATGGGGTAATACGGCCATCGCGACATACATTGCGGCGCGGGACAGGGCCGCAGCAGCAATCAGGGCAGCCATCACCCGGTCCGGGGCGCTGATTTGCGCCATGGCTCCCACCCGCAACAACAGCGCCAGCATCAGGGCCAGCGCCCCATGTGCGCCTATGCGGCCGTCAGACATAATTTCAAGTTTGCGCTCGCGGGTCCAGCCGCCGCTGAACCCGTCCGCCATATCGCTCAGCGCGTCTTCATGCAGGCCCCCGGTCAATAAAGCAGCAGCGACAATTCCAAGCACCGCGGCAATCAGGGTGGAAAAACCCAAACTCAGAGCAAGCCAATAAAAACTGCCGGCAAATGCGCCCACAAATGCGCCAACGGCAGGTGACAAGCGCAGGGCGTTGGCCAGCATGCCGGCATCCCAATGTTCCGGCGCGCGAACCGGCAGGCGCGTCAGAAAGGCTAAAGCCGTGGTCAGCTCTTCTCGCCAACGCGGTATCCGGTGATCTGTTGGCGGCACCTGCATGGTAAACGCTTTCATTGTGATAAAACAAATGCGAGACAAGTTTATCATTCTATCATATGGACGCATGAAATGTCAGTATCCGCCAGCGCCTTGCCTTTTGACGATATTCGCAACCTGGTGCGCCAGTTGCCAGGGCCTGACGCGCAAAGCGTGGCCAAGGCGCGGGTGCGAGAGGCGCAGCTTACAAAACCTGCCGGATCGCTTGGGCGGCTGGAGGAAATTGCAGAATGGTTGGCGGCTTGGCAGGGGCGCCATCCCCCGATGGTTCTGCAGCCCCAGGTGGCGGTATTTGCCGCCAATCACGGTGTTGTGCAGCGCGGGGTTTCCGCATTTCCATCATCGGTGACACAGCAGATGGTGGCGAATTTCGCCGCCGGGGGCGCCGCGATCAACCAGCTTTGCAAGGCAGTGGGGGCGGGGTTGAAAATATTTGATCTTGCGCTTGATATCCCAACCCCGGATATTTGCGAAGCAGCCGCGATGAGCGAGGCGGATTGCGCCGCCACTATCGCATTCGGCATGGAGGCGGTGGCGGGCGGTGGCGATCTGTTGTGCATCGGCGAAATGGGCATTGGCAACACC
>JAUSQH010000307.1 GCA_030652895.1 Alphaproteobacteria bacterium | reverse complement strand
CCGAAAAGGACACGATGGAAGAAATCGTGCAGGTGCACTATCCTGATATCAAGCGCGACCTGGTCAGCGACGCCATGAGCGTATTTTATGAAATTCGTGACGTGCCCGGGCTGAAAAAGAAGCCATCAACATCCGAGCTGCTGGATTGGCTCAAGCTGCTGCTGGCCGAAGACATTTCACCTGAAACCCTGCGTGAACGCGATCCCAACAAGCTTATTCCCCCCTTGCATGGGGCCCTGCTTAAAAACGAGCAGGACGTGCACTTGTTCGAGCGGCTGGCTTTTCTTGCGCGCCGGGAACGTACATAATAGAATCGAACTAACTGCTTCAAAAAAGGCTTAAGGAGAACAGCGATGTTCATCAACTTTTTCTACGAGTTGAAGGAAGCCAAGGTTCCGGTGACGCTACGGGAATATCTGACTTTGATGGAGGCGATGAAGTTAAACGTCGCCCAATTCAGTGTGAATGAATTCTATTATCTGTCGCGGTCTGCCCTCGTAAAAGATGAACGCAATCTTGATAAGTTCGACATGGTTTTTGGAAAACATTTCAAGGGCCTGGAATTTATTGGAGAAGCGCACAGCAAAGAACTGCCTGAAGAATGGCTGCGCTCTATTGGCGAACGGTTTCTGACCGATGAGGAAAAGGAACTGATCGAAAGTATGGGCGGCTTCGAAAAGCTCATGGAAATGCTGAAACAGCGTCTTGAGGAGCAGAAAAAGAAGCACGAAGGCGGTAATAAGGCGATTGGCACCGGCGGCACGTCGCCGTTTGGCGCCGACGGCTATAATCCCGAAGGCGTACGTATAGGCCAAAAGCAGGGCCGTCATGGGCGCGCGGTCAAAGTGTGGGACAAGCGCGAATATAAAAATCTGGACGATTCGGTTGAACTCGGCACACGCAATATCAAGGTTGCGCTGCGCCGGCTACGCCGTTTTGCCCGCGAGGGCGCGCAGGATCAGCTGGATCTTCCAGGCACGATCCGCGACACCGCGCGAAATGGCTATCTTGATATCAAGATGGAAGCCGAACGGCGCAATAAGATCAAAGTGCTGATCTTCTTCGATATTGGCGGCTCGATGGACGCTCATATCCGCACGTGCGAGGAATTGTTCTCGGCTGCACGGACGGAGTTCAAGCATATGGAATACTTCTACTTCCATAACTGCTTGTACGAACATCTGTGGAAGGATAACCGGCGCCGTCACAACGAAAAAATACCGACATGGGATATTCTGAATAAGTATGGTTCAGATTATAAAGTGATTTTTGTTGGTGATGCGACCATGAGCCCATATGAAATCACCTATCCGGGCGGTAGCGTAGAGCACTGGAACGAGGAGGCCGGCGAGGTCTGGTATCAGCGTGTGCTTGATATTTACCCCAAAACCGTGTGGCTTAACCCCGTTGCAAAAAAGCACTGGGAATATACGCCGTCTATCCAGGTCGTCGAACAGCTGATGGCGCACCGTATGTATCCACTGACGTTGGGTGGGTTGGACGACGCGATGAAGGAACTAAACCGCTAATTATGCGGTTTAGACCTTATGCGGCCTTAAAGAAGGCCAGCACCTGGCGCTGAGTCTCTTTTGCCGTCTGCGACATGGTTTCGATATGCGCCGCTGCACGGAGCGGGTCTTTTGAATCCTGCTCCAGTTGCGCGGCGATACGCGCGATACGCAGTCCCCCAAAATTTCCAGCCGAACCTTTCAGTTCATGCGCAAGTTCATGAACGCGGATTCCATCCTGTGCGCCCAGAGCGTCACGGAGCTCCATCAATTTCCCCTCTACGGTGGGCCAGAATTCATTCAACAATGCAGCGGTCTGTTGCTCACCCAGTACTTCCACCATGGACCGCAGCACCGTCACATCAATCAAGGCCTGATCGGCTGGTTCTGAATGTGCGCCAAAAGATTCTGCTGCATAAAGATTCTGCTGCCGCGAAATATTGCCCCAATGCGCAAGCGCGTTATTTAGCGCGCGAACGTCTATTGGCTTGCTAAGATAATCATTCATGCCGGCGGCTAGAACCTTTTCGCGAACACCGTTCATCGCATCTGCCGTTAATGCAATAATAGGCAGCTTTCCGGCCAAACCCGGTAACGCCCGTATCGCGATGGTCGCATCAATACCGTCCATAACCGGCATCTGCATATCCATCAACACGAGATCAAACTGACCATTGGCCTTTATGGCGTCCAGGGCCTCCTTCCCATTATTCGCTATGGCGCAGGAACAATTCATTTTTTCGAGCAGTATGCTGATTAAAAGCTGATTACTCGGATTATCTTCCGCCACAAGAACACGAAGCATCTGCGCGTCTTCCGATGCATCAGCCTCACTGGCCGTCGTAACCGCAGGAACCTGACCCCCTACTTCCATGGGAACTGAGAACCAGAAAGTACTGCCTACGCCCGGAGTGCTTTCGACACCAATCTCACCAGACATCAATTCAACAATTCGGCGGCTGATGGCAAGGCCAAGGCCCGTGCCGCCATAACGCCGGGTAGTCGACACGTCGGCCTGGGTAAAATCCTGAAACAGGGCGGCAATTTTCTCGGCCGGAATCCCGATGCCCGTATCGATGATATCCGCGCGCATCACTACCTTGCCTGAGTCTGCCTCGCCCATATCCGCCAAGCGCGAAATAACCAGCCGGACAGACCCCTGATCAGTGAATTTAACTGCATTGGCTGCGAGATTAAATATCACCTGACGTAACCGGGCGAGATCGCCGCGTAAATGCGTCGGCACCCCGGCGCCAATCTCATATTCTAACGTCACGCCCTTCGCATTGGCGTCAACGCCTAATATACTGATCGCCGATTCCAGTTCTTCGAGAATATCAAAATCCACCATATCAAGTTCGATACGGCCTGCCTCAAGTTTGCTGTAGTCAAGAATGTCATTGATTAGGTGCAGAAGATGGGTGCCAGCATTTTTAGCGGCTAGCGCATATTTATTCTGTTCGGATGTCAGTGGCGAATCAAGCAGCAGTCCATTCATGCCAATAATGGAATTCAGAGGTGTCCGGATTTCGTGACTCATGGTCGAAAGAAAACTGCTTTTCGCCTGACTTGCCGCTTCGGCGGCTTCACTTGCATGTTGCAGGCCGAACTGCAATTTCAACATCTCACGCATGTTGCGATTGACCGTTATTGGGAACGTCATACTGGCGAGCAGATAGTACCCAACGGGAACCAAAACCTCCATATGCCCCCACTGAGCGGCCAAAAGCCATGATCCGTATGCGACGACAATTGCCCCCAAAGTCTGTTCGGCATAAAAGATCGGCAGAACAATGCCGCCCGTTAATGCATAGAGCGGAATTTGTAGCGCAATAAACAAGACGAGAATTAAATTTCCGGCGGGAAGTTCGGGATTCCACGCCCACAGCACCAGGCCGCTCAGCGCGACATTCACAAAAAAGCGATGAACCATGATTATCGAGAGCCAGCCATGAAACTCCGCAGCGGAACGTGGC
This sequence comes from Alphaproteobacteria bacterium, assembly GCA_030652895.1. GTDB lineage: Bacteria > Pseudomonadota > Alphaproteobacteria > UBA11222 > UBA11222 > UBA11222. The sequence continues at coordinate 1,828 of JAUSQH010000307.1, read as the reverse complement.
TTTGACAGAAAACGTGAATATAACGCATGGCCCATAGCGGCAAGGCACAGCGCAAAGACCACCCACAACATTGCTTGCCATGGTGTCTGAAGATAGCCAACAACACCGGCAATTGACACCATCATGAAAATCAGTAGCGGTACGTTTCGTTGCCGCGCCGCCACATACATGCGAAGCAGCTCAAGCTCGATACTGTGATTATCCCTTTTCATGTAGCGTTCCGCTCGTGTCGCATTTCTGTAACACCACTTAAACGTGAAACAGCTAATATCCGGTAAATAATAATGAGAATTTTAATATTTAGAATATCTAAATATAACAGGCTTATGGACAGTGGTTCGACTACCGACCACGACAGTGACATCGGAGATTTAACTTGCGGCATCAGGATGCGCAGTTTTACGTATCTATCAAGGGCGTCATAATAATTGATGGCAAGGTGCTATTGCTCCGCAAAATTAGTGGTGCTTGGGATCTTCCCGGTGGTCGCCTGAGCGTTGATGAAGCGCCCAAACAATGTCTGATACGCGAAATACAGGAAGAAACCGGGCTTAACGTTAGTCCCGGCCGGCTGTTGCATCGTTGGGTGCGCAAACGGCCCGACAAGATCGATGTGTTTCTGGTCAGCCATTTATGCAGTTTAACCGGATCAGCACCTGAGCCGCTTGTAAGTGGAGAACATGAAGAATATGGCTGGTTTTCGCTACTTGATGTTGCAATGCTTATAACTTCGAGCGGGATACGGAAATCTGTTCAGCGTGCATTTCGCTCATTAAAATAAGTGATGCACTGAAGCGGCATCTCAGTCGTCCGCTGTTTTGCATAATGCGCGAAATTTGCGCCTGCTACCTGAATCGGAAAACTTTCTAAAGCAGGTCGCAAAATTACCCCGCGCCACCGCTTGCGACCCGTTCAAACGCCCTACCAGAACACCAAGAGCGAGAAAATCTTTGAAAGAAGCGTTTTCGCGAAGAGCCAACTGTTCACCAAATTTGAGAAGCATATCCGCATGCACGTCAAAATCCTGATGCTCACCAAGAACATCCTGTAATCGGCGAAGTTGCTTCAGTAGATTTTTTGCTGTGTGGCCTTGTGCGCCCATGTGAAAGAATTCAATTAAGTAACGCAGTTTCTTGCCGTCTTTACGTAGCTGATGCAGCGCCTCGGCGGGCGCATCCGGTCCAATCTTGCGGCCCCTGCGCACCATGCTCTGGTAAAGCCGCCAAATATCCGCGCCCGCCACCTCCGCATATAGCGCCCATGCCTGATTGTTCCAATCGGCAGGCCCCTTTTCAACGAAAGCCCGCCAGTAGGCTACAAACAAGCAATACCGGTTATCCTTCAGTGTACGTACAACTTTTTCGTGTTCACTTTTTCGAGTTTGCTGCAGATAGTCGTAAAATGGCCCCAAAGATGACGAAAGCTCTGCGGGCAGCCATTTGCGATACTGGCCTAAAGCCGCCAGCTGCGTGTCCGTATCACGAAGCGGGCTTGTTAACTGCCCCAGCCAGCGCAATTCAGTGGAAAAATATGCCGCGGCTTCTGCGGGCATAATTTGCCTAAAGCGACCCACAACCGCCCGCGCACGACGAATGGCAACCCGGTATTTGTGCATACCGGTAACGTCCGCCGCCACACGGGCGCCAGATTCATTCAGTACAAGATCGTCAAGCAGCTCAGCCAGAATTTGGCATACCGCCTGACCGCATGTCGCCGCCGCATCAATTTCTGGCACGGGAAGAGTACGGCTTTATTTCCATCACATTTTCACGTCATAAGGTTGCAAAGCCGTACAGTTTCGCCGCATTGTCGTGGGTGATCTTGCGTA
>JAUSQH010000296.1 GCA_030652895.1 Alphaproteobacteria bacterium | reverse complement strand
GATAGCGGTTCCAGTACCAGGTGCCGCCTACATCGGCGCCCTTCTCAACGATACGAATGCTTTCAACGCCAAGCTCGCGCAAGCGCGCGGAGGTCAGCAGCGCAGAAAACCCGCCGCCGATAAATAGTACTTCCACGGTGTCATTGAGGGGCGCACGCGGTTTGATTTCACCGCCATAGGGATCGGTCAGATACTTTGACAGCGATCCTTCGAAATCGGATGTGTATTGCGCGCTTCCCTCCGGACGGAGGTTCACCCGCAGGTCGCGCTCGTCGGCGAATTTCTTCTTGATCGCGTCGTAATAGGATTGCGGCTTTGGCTCTTCGCGTTTCTTTGTCCGGGTGCCGCCAGGGATAATACCTTCCAGCGGATTGCGCTCATATTGCTCGTTCAGCTCTTCTATCGTGGGCATTTATGTTCTCCTGGTTTTGTATACTGAGTGACATTCCCGGAGCCATGACGGTATCCCTGCGTGGCATCGCTCACACCAGAAATGTCAGATTTTCCTGCATTTCGTCCAGGCTGACCAGGACGGATTTTTTGTATTTGATCTTGAACGACCCGTCGGCTGGCGCGAGTTTATAATGCGTGCGCCCGGTATGGTAGCGCTGCTCATGCTTGCGGATTTCATTGATGATGAAATTCGCATGCACCGAAACCTCTTCTCCGCCATCTTCGATTTCGATGTTGGACACCACACGGCGCATACGCGAGCGCGGCTCCTGCGCAAAGGCCTTGCCTTCCGTCAAGCGTATCACATGGTTGTTGATAGTATTGCGATCACCATAAAACAGCGAGGCGTGCTTGTTGGTATCATAGTCTTCCTCATTGGCGGGAAGCCAGTACAGGCACGGATCCGCGAGCAGTTCGAACCACTCCATATAACGGTTTTCGTCCATCAACCGGGCTTCTTTATAGAGAAAGTTCTCCACCTTTTCGCGCAGGGAACTCATCAGTTTGCGTCCTGCTGCATAACCGATTTCCAGTGCCGCCACATGCCGCGCTGGGCGGTTTCATCCGTGCCCTGAGAAAATATGGTTCCGTCATTATCTGTCTGCTCACGGTGCAGGCCGCGCCGGAAAACCAGCCATGGGTCCTGGTTGCAGCGCAACCCTTCATGTACGCGGTTGAACATTTCAACATCATCATGAATGCCGCCGCCCGCCGCGGTATAGAAGGATTCATACTGCCGGATGCGCTGGGTGTTGACCTCATCGGGCACGCCCTTGAGCAGGCTGGGGCGCAAATAAACTTCGGTGCGTTCTGTGCTGATGGGCTGGATGGTGCGCACCTGGCCCGCCAACACCACCAGGTTGGGAAATACATTCATATGCGTGCCATTGACGATCAGCACTTCCTCGGCGCGCTCCTTGCCATGCGCCGCAACCAGGTCGTCATAATATTTCTTGCCCCAACTGGTGCCCTGCATCATCTTTAGCCGCGCCTGGGCATGCGGGTGCTCGATATTCGCCCGGCGCGAATCGATATTGCTGCAGCCCATGCCGAGATCGCGCGATTGCGTCTTGGCGTCACCGCTAAAGATTTCCACCTTGGCGCCGGTCAGACGTTCGAGGGTGCTGATGAAAGATTGATGGGTGAAATTCGGGTGATAGCCGTCGATGGAGTTTTCCATCTGCAGCTTCCAGTTTCCGTTATAGGCCAGCTTGGTCGCTCCGCTTTGCACCACTAGCTCGCCTTCAGGGGACAGATCACAGGCGTAATCTATCTGGCGCTGCGCTGGCCCGCTGATATGCTCCCTGAGCGGAATGCCACTTGGCGACAGGCTGGCGAATACAAAGCCGCGATACTCATCCAGGCGCGGCGGCCTGCGCAGATTGTACTGGGTCCTGTCAAAATTATCGCCGTATCCTTCCTGATAAGGGATCGCCTGCAGCGCCCCATCGAGCCGATAGAACCAGCCATGATATTCACAGCGGAAACCGCCGACATTGCCCTTGTCGTGCTGGCAGATCGATGCGCCCCGATGGGTGCAGCGATTGAACAGCACATGATATTTTCCCGCCTTGTCGCGTGAGAAGATCACGGGCTGCAAGCCGATCCATTTACGGACATAATCCCCCGCATTGGGAATTTCGCTTTGATGGCCGATAAATACCCAGCCGCGCCCATAGATTTTTTTTAATTCCTCGGCGAAAATATCGGGGTCGATATAACAATCGCCATGCACTGCGTCGGGTTTTACCAGTGCGTCGTAATCGATTGCGCGTCCATTGCCTTGGGCCATGCCGTTTCCTCCCGTTTGCCGCTTATAGTACGCGACTCACCCTTATTATCCACATTTTTTTTATGGATGAAAGCCCGATTTGCGAAATCGGAAGGAGGGCGGGATTAAGCCCGCCCCCCGATAAATGTTTACGCTGGTACGAAACAGGGCAATTGGAAATCATCCGTAATCCGCTCGTACATCACCTTGACTGGCATATCCAGGCAGATGTCTTCAAGCACAACACTGCGCAGCCAGCTCACCAAACGGACGCCTTCTTCCATTTCAATCACTGCCGCCACATAGGGAACGTCAGCGACAAAGGCGGGGTGCATCGGCATATGGGCGATGGTCCAGGAATACAGCTTGCCCTTACCCGATGACGGGGCCCATTTCCATTCCGGCGAACCGCAATAGGCGCACATATTGCGCGGCAGATGCCGGAATTTGTGACAGCCGTCGCACTTTTGAAAATGCAGCACACCGCCCTGACATTCGTCCCAGAAGCCCTTGTTGACGGGCTCAATCGGATGTGGGATCGGACGGGTTGGCTTGTTCTTGACTTTCGTTTCGCTCATAACTGCATTACCTCCGCAAAATTACCAGACTGCCGTCACCCAGATCGCCCCAGCCGGTAACGAGACCAAGCTCGCAATCCTTGACCTGGGCTTTGCCACCTTCATGGCGCAACTGTTTGACCGCTTCGACGACATGGTTCAGCCCCCACACATGGGCCTGGCTCATCAAACCGCCGTGGGTATTGAGCGGATAGCGCCCGCCCAGCTCGATATTGCCGTCCTTGACGAAATCATAGGCCGCGCCGCGTTCGCACAGGCCGAGGGCTTCCATCTGCATCATCACGACATAAGAGAAGCAGTCATAGATTTGCAGGAAATCCACGTCATGCACCTTGATGCCCGCCATTTTGAGCGCAATGGGCGCCGCATAGCTGAGGCCGAACTTGAAGAAGTCGGGACGCGAGGCGATGTCATCGGCCGGATAGGGATGGCCTTCGGCGCAGCCCATGATGACGATCGGGCGCTTGCGCATATCCTTGGCTTCTTCGGTTCTGGAAATCACAACGGCGCAGGCGCCATCGGTTTCCAGGCAGCAGTC
>JAUSQH010000294.1 GCA_030652895.1 Alphaproteobacteria bacterium | reverse complement strand
GATAATTCCAGCATTTTCGGATCGATCATAATGAATTTGCATTGATCCGGCGGCAGACGATAGAGCAGCGAAAGGATCATGGTATTGATGCCAACCGATTTGCCGGAACCCGTCGTACCCGCGATCAGCAAATGCGGCATGGCGGCCAGATCGGCAATCACCGGTTCGCCGCCAATGGTTTTGCCTAGTGCTAGCGTGAGCCGCGCCGAAGTGTTTTCATACGTGCTGGAAGAAAGCAGCGCGCGCAGGTAGACCATTTCGCGCCTTGAATTTGGCAACTCGATGCCAATCGCGTTGCGCCCGGGAATAACTGCAACGCGCGCCGAGATGGCGCTCATGGAGCGCGCGATATCATCGGCGAGGCCAATCACCCGCGCTGACTTGATGCCGGGCGCCGGTTCCAGTTCATACAGGGTGACAACAGGGCCTGGACGCACATTCAGAATCTCGCCGCGAATGCCGAAATCCTGCAACACGGTTTCAAGCATGCGGGCGTTTTGTTCAAGCGATTCATCGCTTTCCATCCGATCGATCAGGTCGCCATTGCGTCCCTTGGGCGCCGGTGGTGCGCGCAACAGGGATAACGGCGGCAGTTGATATTCACCTACGCGGCCCAGATCCAGCGCTGCCTGATCAGCAGCGGCCGCGCGTTTGCTTTTGCTCTCACTTATCGCATCGCCACGTGCAACCCGCGGACGGGCTTGCGCGGGCTGGACAGGACGGTCTGGCACGTCGCGCGGTGCCGAACCCCGCACGGCCCGGCGCAATGGTGGCGCACGGTCAAGATCAAGGCTGCGCTGCGCAACGCCGCGTTGCCCAATTTGCGCACGGCGGTGTCGCAGCCACAGCATGGCCACGCTTCCGGTGCGGATTATAAAGCCGATCAGCGACTTAATATGGGAGGCAAATCCACGCCATTGGCCCGGCGTCACGGCCAGGGCGAATAACAAGGCGGGGAGTGCAATCAGTGCGCCAAGCACACCCGCGATCTGGATCGGCATTACAGGCAACTCAAATGCAGCACGCGGCAGTTTCGCCAAAAGGCCAAGCGCCACTCCAATCAACCCGTCCCCAAGCGCGCCCCCAAGCCCAACCCGCAACGTCCATACGGCGGGTATGGGGAGCAGGCTCAACGCCAGGGCGGCAAACGGCAGGCCCCACAGCAATCCAAGCGGACGCCAGCGCCATAAGGGCAGGCGTAACTCCCAGACAATTCGCAGCCCCCAGACCGCAAGGCATGCCGGCGGCATGATGCTGAGCGCGCCAAGCCATTGCCAGAGGAAATCTGCAATATAGGCGCCTGCAAGACCGGCATGATTCTGCGCGGGCGCGCCGACAACATTATTCCAGCTTGGGTCGGCGCTGGAATGGCTGACCAGCGCGAGCGCCATAAATCCGGCCGCCGCCAGCACCAGAATGCCCCCAAGCCGGATCAGATGATCGCGCAAAAACTGCTTCATCCCATCCGGCAACAATGCGCGGGGCTGCGCCGTACTCAGTCCTTGCATGCGGAACATACCAATTGCCTCACGTCGATTATTCAGTGAGCGTGCGCCGGATGCGGCGCAGCCCCTCGATTGTTTCATCCAGCGGACCAACAAGCGCCACCCGGATATACGGATCGCCCGCGGTTCCGCGCGCCAGATATTTGCCCGGCAGCACTTTGACCCCTGCTTCACGCCACAGCTTCAGCGCTGCTGCTTCCCCGTCACCCGCATCAAGCCATAAAAAGAAGCCGCCCGCGGGACGGGTATAGCCGAACCGGCCGGCCAGAATTTCATCCGCGGCATCAAATTTTTGGGCATAGAGGGCGCGGTTTTCACGCACATGCGCCTCGTCCGACCAGGCGGCGGTGGCGGCGGCGTCCGCGGGCAGGGGATTTGTAGGGCCTATATAGGCGCGAAAATTTCTGAACCGCGCAATGACCCGCGCGTCCCCCGCAACAAAGCCGCTGCGCAGCCCCGGCAGATTGGAGCGTTTGGAAAGCGAGTGAAACACCAGCACGTTGGCGAAGGGGTCAGCCGCGTCATCTGCGGCCAACTCGCTCGCCGCCTGCAAGCCGCCTGGCGGTGGAGACTGATTGTAAATCTCCGCATAGCATTCATCCAGCGCCAGCACGAAATCATGTGTGCGCGCGAGTTGAATAAGCTGCTTGAGATAGGCCATGTCTGCAACCGAACCTTGTGGGTTGGCAGGGGAGCATAAATAAAACAGTGACGTGCGCGAAAGCAGCTCCGGACCAAGCGCCCCCAGATCCGGCAGGAAGCCGTTCGCGCGCGGCGCATCCAGATAGACAGGTTCAGCGCCAGCCGCCAGGGCGGCGCCCGCATAACATTGATAAAATGGATTGGGCATAATCACGGCGGGACGATGCCCATTTTTTTGCGGCGGCGTCACCACAAAGGCGACGCTGAACAGTCCTTCGCGGGTGCCATTGAGGGGCAGGATCTGGCCTTCCGCGCCGACAGGATGGCGGGTAAGCGCATAACGCCGGTTCAGCCAGCCAGCGACAGCGGCGCGAAAAGCATCACTCCCCTGGATGGGGGGATATTTGCCGTATTCAGCCAGGCGGGCATTCAGAATTTCGCCAATAAACCCCGGAATGGGGTGTTGCGGCTCCCCCAGAGACATCAGGATCGGCGCGATATTGCCCCCGCCCGGCTGAATGCCTGCGATCAGCGCAGCCAGCCGTGGAAAAGCGTTTTCCGGCAATCCATCCAGAACAGGGTTAAACATCGTGCACCTTAAGCGACCAGAACAAACGCTAAACAATACATCATAGGACGCGTCCGTGATTCACGCAAGAGTCAGCGAATCCTGTGGCTTATACAGATATCCACAGACTGACTGTTAAGTTGGGAATCGTCTGAAGAAGGCTAAAAACCGTAGCGGGCCTTCAGTTCCGGGTCTTTTTCCGATACCAGCCGGGCCAGATCGACCATGACCTTGGCCTGCTTCCAGGTGGCGTCGTCCTGCATCTTGCCATCCAGCAGCACGGCGCCCGCGCCATCCGGCATGGCCTCCAGAATACGTTTTGCGAACAGCACTTCGTCAACTTCGGGGCTGAATACCCGCTTGGCGATTTCGATCTGGCTCGGATGCAGCGACCAGGCGCCTACACAGCCCATCAGGAATGCGTTGCGGAATTGCGCTTCGCAGGCTTGCGCGTCGGAAAAATCCCCGAACGGGCCGTAAAACGCCTTTATGCCCGCCGCCTGACAGGCGTCGACCATTTTGGCCAGCGTGTAATGCCACAAATCCTGCTGGAACAGTGTGCGGTTGCCGCCACCGGCGCCCACATCCGCCAGCACCCCGTAACTTGGGTGGCCGCCACCAACGCGGGTGGTTTTCATGCCGCGTGAGGCCGCCAGATCGGCCGGCCCCAGACACATGCCGTGCATGCGCGGACTGGCGGTTGCGATCGCCTGTACATTGTTGACGCCCTGGGCGGTTTCCAGAATGGCGTGAATAAGGATTGGCTTACGCACATTATGCCTGGCCTCAAGCTGCGCCAGGATCTGATCCAGATAATGAATATCCCACGGCCCTTCCGCCTTGGGCAGCATCACCACATCCAGCTTGTTACCCACGGCCGCCACGATCTGGGTGAGATCATCCAGCACCCAGGGACTGTTCAGGCAATTGATGCGCGTCCACAGACCGGTATTGCCGAAATCAAGTTTCTGCGCCACCTCGATGAAACCGGCCCGGGCCGCTTCTTTCGCGTCAATCGGAATGGCGTCTTCCAGATTGCCGAGCACTACGTCCGCCTGGGTGATCAGTTCCGGCACCTTGGAACGCAGTTTTTCATTGTGCGGCGGAAAGAAATGCACCACGCGTTCCGGCTTTACGGGAAGCGAACGCAGCGGCACGGGCGCGCCAACGGCAAGCGGGCGGTAAAAATCAGCGGGCAGTTTCATGGAAATTCCTCATATATCAGATCACTCGCCGCCTTATATCACTTCTTGCACTGCGAGGCAGCGCGTAAATAAGCAACCAGGGCGCGGGCATCCTTGTCGCCTTCGGGAAATGCGCCGCCAAAGGCCACCATGCGTGTGCCCTCTACCCCTTCGTTGATCACCCTGAAGATATCGTCGTCGGTCGCGCCATGTTTCCAGTCGCAATCGAACAGGAACAGCGCATCACCGCCCGTATCCGTAATCTTGTGACAATAGGCCCCGCAGGTTCCAACAAACAGTGCCTTGCCCCGTGCGATCACCGCGGGGTCGGGCGCCGCGGAAACCTGCGCCCCGTCATCACAGCCAGCCAGGAGCATGGCCACAACGGCGGCCGTTGTGGATAGATTCCATAAACGCATGTGTTACCTGCACGGTCGAAATTTAAGCAAAACGGATAGCGCCTGATAAGGCGCTAAATCATTCATCCGCCGTAAAGACAAACAGATGGCCGCCATCCGGGATATTCAGAGGGCCGCCGCTGAGCCCGGTGATGGTCGCCCATCCCCCTGACGGGATGGCGACAAAGGCCTTGCCGCCTGCTTCATACGCTACCGGCTGGCCACGCCCGGCCCCGCCCATGCGGAAGCGCCACAGTTCGGCGCCGGTGCCGGCGTCCAGCGCCAGCGCGTGTCCGTCAAGGGTGGACGAAAACACCACCCCGCCCGCCGTGGTCATGGCCCCGCCCATCATCGGGTCCGCATCCTTGTAGCGCCATTTGATTGCGCCCGTCGCCACGTCGATGGCCGACAATATGCCATAGGCCTTGCCTTCATTGACATCGAGCGCCTCGGGCATGCCGCCCAGCAGCGGAAGGCCCTTCATCTTCACGGCAATACCCTTGGCGTAGCGCTGACAGGCTTCTACCGAGGGCACATAGGCCAGCTTTGTCAGCGGGCTATAGGCTGCCGTCCAGGCCCCGTTCAGGCCGCCAAGATTGCCGGGGCAGACCCGCATATCCGGGGTTTCCATGGGTTTTGCCGCGGGATCAACTATTGGCCGGCCCTTTTCATCAAAGCCTTTCGCCCAGTTCAACTGTTCGACATATTGCTTGGCGAACAGGAATTTTCCGGTGCTGCGGTCCAGCAAATAGAAAAACCCGTTGCGGTTGGGCTGCGCAATTGCCTTGACCGGCTTGCCGTCAATTTCCACATCGACCAGGAAGATGTGGCTGTTGCCGTCAAAATCCCACACGTCATGCGGCGTGAACTGATAATGCCATTTGCGCACGCCGGTGGCCGGATCAACCGCAATGATCGAATTTGAATAGAGATTATCGCCCGCGCGGTCGTCGCCGTTCCAGTCCGGCGAAGGATTGCCGGTAGTCCAGAACAGCGTATCGGTTTCCATATCATAGACGCCGGTCGTCCAGGTCGGCGCGCCGCCGGTTTCGGCTGAATCGCCGGTCCAGCTTTCCGCGCCCGGTTCGCCCGCCGCCGGTACGGTGTAGTGACGCCACAGGCGCTTGCCCGTAGCAATGTCATAGGCGTCAAAAAAACCGCGTATGCCATATTCGCCGCCCGCAATTCCGGTAATCGCCTTGTCGCCAACAATCAGCGGCGCCGAGGTGGACGCAAACCCATCCTTATAGGGAACAATCTCAATATTCCACTTTACATTCCCGGTGCGCCGGTCAAGCGCCACCAGATGTGCGTCGAGGGTGCCCATCAGAACAAGGTCACCCGAAATCGCCACACCGCGATTGGCCGGACCACAGCACACCCGCAGGCCTTCCGGCAGCGGATAATCATAGCGCCACAACAGTTCGCCGGTTTGCGCGTTCAGCGCAAAAACCCGGTTATAGGAAGAGGTGACATACATGACGCCGCCATAAATCACTGGCGAGGCTTCGAATTGCCCGGTTGTGCCGGTGGGGAAGGACCAGGCGACTTTCAGCTTCTTTGCCGCCGCCGGATCGAGGCTTTTGATCGGGCTGTGCCGGTACCCCTTGTAATCGCCGCCATACATCAGCCAGCGTGCGGGATCGCTGGTTCCCGCTTTCAGCATATCGCCGGTAACGCCTGCTTCGGGACCAACTGGCTGCGTGGCCGGAAAATGCGATGGAACGGGCGCAAAGCCTATTTCATCGGAGACCCCCGCCGTTTGCGCCGCCTGCGCCACGCCCGCGTACAGGCCAAGCCCGATTAAACCCGCTGATAGCCTGATCGCCCAACTCCCCGCCTGACGCATTTCCACCCTCATCTGTTTTGGTTTTGATTGCCTGCTGTCAAACTACATAAGAAATGCCGACTGGCAAAGCGGCGATTTATTTCCGCCATAATTCAGGGTTAGAAAGCGCCAGTGGCCAGTTTTGCACTCAGGGGAAAAATTGATGTTTGTCCGGCTTCTCGTCACCTTGTGCGCTATATTTGTTGGCGCCGCTGCGCCTGCCAACGCCAGTGAAGAAACCCATGCCCTGGTGCAACAGTTCCTGGCCACCATAACGCCGCCCGGCGCAAAAATCAGTTTTGCCTCGGCAGAGGGGGTGGCAACCGCCATTACCGTGCGCGACGTCGTGGCGCATGCGCAATCTGCGGGCGGTGAGGAAACGGTGCAACGCATAGCACAGTTGCAGTTGCACGGCTTGCGGAGGCTTCCCAACGGCCTGTTCCAGCTGGATACACTGCGCGCGGAAAATATCCGCATCGATGGCGCTTCGGATTTACAGTTTTCCGGGCCCGGTAATGTGCGTATTGGCGCTATCACCGCATCGGGAATAGATGGGGCGCGCATAGGAGTACTTGCTCTTTCTGACACAGTTCTCAGCGCATCGGCGGGCGCCAGCGCCTATTCAATCCGCATTGCAAACGCCCGTCTCAACAATGTGGACGCACAATCCGTTACCCGCGCCGCCGTGCGTGCCTACGGGGACGGGCAATCAGCGCGTGGACAGGATGCGCTGTTGAACAGTCTGCTCAACACCATTTCTTACGGGGCGTTGCATTTGCGTGGCGTGACCATTGGCAAAGGCGCGGGCGCGTCCCAGACACAACTGCTTTCTGTGGGCGAACTGCGCAGCGAGCCCGATGGAAGCTATACGCCGTTTCCGGCTTCGGGAAATTTTTCGGTTCGCAATGCCAGCCTGAATTTGCGTGATCCGATGGCGGCGGCGCTGCGGCAATGGCTGGGGCAGGACGCGCTGGAATTCAGCCTGGACTCGCGCCATAATTTCACCTCACCTGCGTCGCATAAGTGGGACACCACATTGAAACTTTCGCCGGATGCGACGCTTTCTGGCACCTGCGCGGCGCAAAACCTGAATGGCGTTTCACCCGCGCTTATTCGTCAGGCGCAGGCCGCCGCCAGCCAGCCCGCTACGTTGCGCAGTTGCAATCTGAACTTTACGGGTGCTGAATTTGCCAATCGCTGGCTGGCGCAGGATGGCGCGAAACAGGGGTTGACCCGTGAACAGGCGCGCGCCAAATATCTGGCGGGAACATTACTGGTATCGCTTGATCCAAAAACCGCTGGTGATCCGCTGGCGTTGCAACTGGCCAGCGCCGGACAGATATTCCTCAGCCAGCCGTCACGCCTGAACATTCAGCTTTCACCCGCTGGCGGACTGAAATTCCCCGAAGCCCTGGCGACGTTTGTCATGCTGTTTCAGGGCGGTCCGGACCAAAAAAGGCAGGCGATGCAAAAGCTGGGATTGAGCATTTCCGCGGAACCGCTGAATTAACCCCTCACGGCCATTTTACCACAGGCGGCATGGAGGACAGGATTGCCTGCACATTGCCCCCTGTTTTCAGGCCAAACGTCGTGCCGCGATCATACAGCAGGTTAAATTCCACATAGCGTCCGCGCCGGATCAGCTGGTGTTCGCGCTGTTCTTCTGTCCACGGCTTGTTCACGTGCCTGCGCACGATCTGCGGATAGATATCCAGAAACGCCTCGCCCACATCGCGGGTAAAGGCGAAATCCGCATCCCAGTCGCCGCTGTCATGATGGTCATAAAAAATACCGCCGACGCCGCGCGGCTCACTGCGGTGCGGCAGATAGAAATATTCGTCGCACCATTTTTTGAAGCGCGGATAATAGTCTGGACTGTGCGCATCGCAGGCTTTCTGCATCGCCGTGTGAAAATCGCGCGTGTCGTTGGCGTCCGGCAACATCGGCGTCAGATCGGCGCCGCCGCCAAACCAGGCCTTGATGCTCTCCCCGCCGCCGCTGACAATATGGCGTGTATTCATATGTACGGCGGGCACCAGGGGCGATTGCATATGGGCGATCAGGGATATGCCCGCCGCCCAGAAGCGTGGATCGCTGCGTTCGCCCGGCATTTGCGCCAGCATCTCGGGGGAAAACTCTCCGTGAACGATAGATATATGCACACCTACTTTTTCGAACACCCGTCCGTGCAGTATCGACATTTCACCGCCGCCACCGGCTTCGCGCCGCCACGGTGTGCGCACAAAACGGCCTGCGGGCCGGTCTGAAAAACTGCCGCTCAGTTCATCTTCCAGCCGTTCGAACTCGGCGCAAATGCGATCCCGCAATGCGGCGAACCATTCGGCTGCCCGCTGTTTACGCTGCTCAACGAGATCGCTCACGCCATACCCTCTTCATTTATCCGAATCGCATTTGTTTGCCGCAACGCCTCACCCAGTACCATGGCCCCCGCCAGCGCCACATTGATAGAGCGGCGCCCTGTTAACATCGGAATGACAAGCCGCGCATCCGCGCGATCATGCACCTCAACCGGCGCCCCCGCACTTTCGCGGCCCAGCAATATTGTGTCGTCAGGCTGAAAGCGAAATGCCGTGTAGGCGTCGGCGGCCTTGGTCGTTAACAAAATTAGCCGTCCCTGACGTTGATCCAGATCATTTCGGAACGCGGTCCACGAATCGTGCCGCCGCATCGCCGCCATGTCGAGATAATCCATGCCCGCGCGTTGCAAACCCCGGTCCGTGATCACAAAACCACAGGGTTCAATAATATCCACTGCGACGCCAAGACAGGCGCCCAGGCGTAACAATGTGCCGGTGTTTTGTGGAATATCCGGCTGATATAGCGCGATCCGAAGCATTATCCGAGTAAAACCCTCAACTAAATTAGGCCTTTATGACGCCGCAGGGAGTTTTATCCGCGCGCAAACGCTAGACAAGCACATTCTCAAATGCGAAAAGTGCGCAATCATCAAGAGTGCGCCGGGGGGCGGTGGCGTCTGTAGAATGTGCAGGCGTCAGAACCTCCATAGCGCGAAAGCATAGAGGGAAGCGATCAGTGACTGCTGACGAGGCGCAAGAGCCTACCAGACGGGACTTTCTTTATATAGCAACGGGTGCTGTAGGCGCAGTGGGCGCTGGCGCGCTGGCGTGGCCGTTCATTCATCAATTAAACCCAGACGCGTCGGTAAAAGCGCTGGCCTCCATCGAGGTGGACATATCCGCCATCGACGAAGGTGCGGCGGTTACCGTCACCTGGCGCGGCAAGCCGGTGTTCATCCGCCATCGCACAGCACCGGAAATTGCCGCAGCCGAGGCGGTAAACGTCGACGAACTGCGCGATCCGCAAACCGATGCCGCCCGGGTGCAAAAGCCGGAATGGCTGATCATGGTTGGCGTATGTACGCATCTTGGTTGTGTACCGTTGGGCCAGCAGGGTGACTTTGGCGGCTGGTTCTGCCCGTGCCACGGTTCGCATTATGATACTTCCGGTCGCGTCCGCAAAGGCCCGGCGCCGCTGAACCTGGCCGTGCCGGAATATGTCTTTCTCGACGATAACCGCGTCAAGATAGGTTAGGGGCACACATGAGCGGACATTCAACTTTCGAACCCACAAGCGCGCCCGCCAGGTGGCTGGAGCGGCGTCTGCCGATCCTTTCGCTTATGCACGGTTCATTCGTCGCCTTTCCGACGCCGAAAAACCTGAATTATTGGTGGACCTTTGGCGGCATTCTGATGTTCTGCCTGATGACCCAGATCATCACCGGCATCATTCTGGTGATGCATTTCACCCCGCATGTCGACCTGGCGTTCTCCAGTGTCGAACATATCATGCGCGACGTGAATTATGGCTGGCTGATCCGCTATATTCATTCCAATGGCGCGTCGATGTTCTTCCTGGCGGTGTATATCCATATGTTTCGTGGCCTGTATTACGGCTCCTACAAAGAACCGCGCTAACTGATCTGGATTCTGGGCATGGTGATTTACCTGCTCATGATGGCGGCGGCCTTTTTTGGTTATGTCATTGTGTGGGGCCAGATGAGCTTCTGGGGCGCAACGGTGATCACCAATCTGTTTGGGGCGATCCCGGTTGTGGGCGATCATTTGCTGTCGTTATTGTGGGGTGGCTTTTCAGTCGATAACCCGACCCTGAACCGCTTTTTCAGTCTGCACTATCTGGTGCCGTTCCTGATCTTTGGCGTGGTGGCGCTGCATATCTGGGCGTTGCATGTGCCGGGCAATAACAATCCAACCGGCATTGAAGTGAAGGGCCCGCAGGACACGGTGATGTTCCACCCCTATTACACCGCGAAGGATACGTTCGCCGTGGTCGTGTTCATGCTGTTCTTTGCGATATTCGTGTTCTATATGCCGAATGCGCTGGGCGAGCCGGACAATTACATCGAGGCGAACCGCCTGATAACGCCCCCGCATATTGTGCCGGAATGGTACCTGCTGCCGTTCTACGCCATCCTGCGCTCTATCCCGGACAAGCTGTTGGGCGTGGCCGCTATGGGGGTGGCGATTTTCGTGCTGTTCCTGGTGCCATGGCTGGACACATCCAAGGTGCGTTCAGCGCGCTTTCGCCCGTTGTACAAGCAGTTCTTCTGGATATTCCTGGTGGACGCGATCATCCTTGGCTATATCGGCGCAAAGCCTGCGGAAGGCATGTATCTGCTGGTTGGACGTCTGGCCACCGCTTATTACTTCATACATTTCTTCGTCATCCTGCCTGTTTTGGGTTTGGTGGAGACCCCCAAGCCGTTGCCTGAAAGCATATCCAAATCCGTGTTAGACAACACGGCCACTGGCAAACCGGCGTAAAGGGTGAAGAATATGAGAAAGAAAATGCAGATCACGCTTTACTCCGCCTTGCTGGCCGCCGGCCTCGTGCTGTTGCCTGCGGGCGCATCCCGGGCGGCCGAGGGGGTGGATCTCAAACATGTGGATTGGAGCTTTGACGGCCCGTTCGGCAAGTTTGACCGCGCCCAGCTGAAACGTGGCTTCCAGGTTTACCGGGAAGTTTGCGCCGCCTGTCACTCGATCAAATTTGTGTCCTACCGCAATCTCAGCGATGCAGGCGGACCTGAATTTACCGAGGCCGCCGTTAAGACCATTGCCGCCGAGAGCAATGTAACGGACGGTCCCGACGCCGATGGTGAAATGTTCGAGCGTCCGGCGGAGCCAAAAGACCGGGTCGTCAAGCCGTTCCCCAATGACAACGCCGCGCGCGCCGCAAATAATGGCGCCATGCCGCCGGATCTGTCGCTGATGACCAAGGCGCGCAAAGACGGCCCGAATTATCTGTATTCGGTCCTGACCGGGTATGATGAAGCGCCTGCGGATGTCGTTATGGCGGACGGGATGAGTTTCAATCATTACTTCCCCGGTCAGCAGATCGCCATGCCCCAACCTATGTCCGATGAGCAGGTGACCTATGAAGACGGAACCCCTGCCACCCTTGATCAGATGGCGCGCGATGTAACCGCATTTTTGACCTGGACGGCGGAACCGAAACTTGAGGATCGCCACCGGCTCGGCTTCAAGGTGATGATCTTCCTCACGATCTTTGCCGGACTGTTATATGCGACCTACAAGCGGGTGTGGCGCGATCAGCACTAAAAAAGTGCGCGCCATACCTGTGTGATTGAGATCGCAATGCCGGTGGTTTTTACCTGCCGGGGAGGCGCGATTACCCGATGTCTTCCCAGACGATGCGCTTGCGCATCAGATCGGAATGGCGCTTTTCCAGATAGGCGTCCGAGCGGCCGATAAATTCTTCCATCTCTTTGCCGGCACGCTCGGGATCGCGCGCGGCGATCGCCTGATACAGACTTTCATAAGTCTCGATCTGATAGCGTTGCTCGCGCTCGGAATAAGTCAGCGTGATGCCAGAGCTATTGGTCATCATATGAACAGAAGACACCAGCAGGCCGATCGCAGGATTACCTGACGCCCAGGCGACAAGATCGTGAAATTTGCGGTTTTCATCCTGATAGGCGCTGTTGTCCCCAACGCAACTTCGTAATTTTGCGATGCATTCTTTCAGCCGTTCCAGATCATCGTGGCGCGCATTGCGCGCCGCCATCGCGGCCATACCGGGACTGATCACCTGTCGCAACTCGATCAGCGAGCGAAACGGCGTATCCAGAAATTGCAGCATCAACGCGAGCGTACTGGCCAGATTGCGGGTATGCGGCTCGTCCACCACTGGGCCGCCACCAGGCCCCGGCTTGATGCTGAGCACGCCTTGCAATTCCAGAAAGCGCAGCGCCTCACGCAGGGTTGCGCGCGCCACCCCGTAGCGCTCCACCATCTCATGTTCCGGCGGCAGTTTTGCGCCGGGCAGCAGATGTTTATTGGCGATTTCCCGCACAATACCCTGCGCCACCCGGATCGCCATCTTGGCGCCGCGCCCGTGGGCGCCGTTACCGTCCTTGCCGGGAAAACCGACAAGATTTTCCGGAGCAACTACTGATTTGTCTGTCATGCTGTATACATAGCAGGTTTACCCTCCCAGGGTCAGCTTAAAAGCTTGTTGAGATTTTGGAACGTCTGCTCACACTCTCGCATCATGCTGTCGATGATTTCCGCCGCCGGGCGGACATCGTGAATGCCGCCAATGCCCTGGCCTGCAGGCAGGCAGGCGCGGGCCGGATCGACAAGCTGGCCCGGCCCTTGTGTGACGCCCATCACACCGGCTTTCAGACTGGTGACCATCTGTTTGGGGAACGGTTGCAGCTCATCCTTGCGCTTTTCCCAGTCATCCACATAGGCGTTGCGGATCACGCGCATGGTTTTGCCGGAAAAGCATTTGGTGACGAGGGTGTCGGCCCCGCCATGCTGCATGATCTGTTCCTGATAGACGCGGCCTGCGCGCGCCTCGGTTGCGGCGATAAAGCGGGTGCCAACCCACACACCCTGCGCGCCCAGCGCCAGGGCC